>DATING010000721.1:0-6090 GCA_035474555.1 Longimicrobium sp.
GGCCGCCGCCCACCAGTTCGCCGGTGCACCCCGCGGCGAGCAATCCCAACAGGAGCGCCCACGCGCCCGCGATCGTCCTCATACCGTTCGTCCCTGTTCGTTGTGGTCCACCGCGGCGCCCATGCGCCTCAGCTCATCCGCCACTTCGTCCGCCTCCATCCGCGCGCCCAGCTCCGTGTACAGCCGGTACGCCTCTCCCAGCCGGGCCGCCGCGGCCTCGGAATCGCCCCGCCGTTCCTCCAACCGCCCGTAGTGATGCTGCGTCGCGGCGGCCTCGAACGCGGGAAGCCGGTGGTCGCGGCAGACCTCCAGCGCCTGCTCGTAGAACAGGAACGCCTCGGTGTCGCCGCGCTCCGCCGCCGCGGCGCCCAGCGCCCGGTACACGTCCGGCAGCCTGGGCACCGCGCGGGCGTGGATGGCCAGCGCCTCGGCGTCGCGCGCCACGGCAAAGGCCTCGCGGGTGCGGCCCTGGCGCAGCAGGGGCTCGGAAAGGCCCACCATCACCGCCACGCGGGCGACCGGGTCCAGCTCCCGCGCCAGCGCCCGGCGAAAGGCGAGCTCGGCCTCGGCCGCCTGGCCGCGCGCCAGGTGCAGGCGCCCCCATCCGTGGTCCACGTACGCGAGCAGGCCGTCCCCCAGGCCGGCGGCGCCCTCCTCCCCGCGCGCCAGCCACTCCGCCGCGGCGTCCAGGTCGCCCAGGCGCCGTTCCACCACGGCCAGCCCCACGCACAGGTGCACGTACTCCGCGGTGGGCGGGCGTGCCGGGCAGCGCTCCACGCCGCGAAGGTACCACTGCCGGGCCTCGCTCCAGCGGCTCCCGTCCACGTGCACGTTTCCCAGCCCCTGGCACGCCACCACGGCGCCCACGTCGTCGCGCTGGGCCACCGATACCTCGTAGCCTTCCTGGTACCGCTTGGCCGCCCGCTCCCACTGGCCCATCGCCCGGGCGACGCGGCCCAGCCGGCGAAGCGCCAGCCCCTCCGCGCGCCGTTCGCGCGGCTTGCGGCCCACCTCCAGCGCCCGCTCGTAGAACTGCTGGGCCTCGTGCAGCCGCCGCTCGGCCTCCTCGACCTCGCCGGCCGCCACCAGGTGCCCTGCCGCCTCCGCCGCGTCGCCGCGTTCCAGTGCGGCCAGGGCGCGCACCGTGTGGCGCATCACCCCTTCCACCCGCCGGCGCACCCGGTCCGCGAGCGCGCCGATCTGGCGTTCCAGCGCCGCCGGGTCTGCCGCGCGCACGTCGATCGTCGCGTACTCCTCCCCCGAGCCCCACGCCAGCGCGCCGTCCGCGCGCGACGCCGACAGCAGCGCCTCGCGCAGGTGCGCCAGGTCATCCGTGTCGGGGATGGCCTTCAGCGCGGCATCGATCTTCAGGGATCGCTGGGTCACGCGGGGTCGATGGGTGGGCGGTCGGCAGCGTTCATGGCGCAGGGTAAGGCACGTGCCGTTCCGTGGCGACGATCAATGGAAAGCGGCGTGGTTGCTCGCTTTTCACGATTTCTGCGATGCCGGTGGACGGGCCGGCTGCCGGTTTTTGTGACAACGCGTTGCAGGAAGTGACAGCGTCCCGGCGAAGTGGATCGAGGTTGGATCGGGAGCTTCGGCCGGGGATGATGCGTCTCGATCGCCAAATCGCTCCGGTGGCGCGACTCCGCGGGCGCCCTCCGGCTCACCCCGCGATCACGCCGTACTGGATGGCTTTGCGCGAAACGGTGTTGCGGTGCATGTCCAGGATCTCCGCGGCGCGTCCGAAGTGCCCGTCCACCTGGCCCAGCACCTGGCCGATGTGGAGTGCCTCTACCTGCGCCATCGTCATCCCGGCGGAGTAGCCGGGCAGCGAATCGGCCCCGCCCGCCGCCCCCTGCGCCGGCGCGGCCGCCGGTCCTAGCTGGAGGTGATCCACCTGCAGCACGTCGCCCGGGGCCAGCAGCACCGCACGCTCCAGCACGTTGCGCAGCTCGCGGACGTTGCCCGGCCACGCGTGGGCTTCCAGGCTGCGCATGGCTTCGTCGGCGATGCCGCGCAGCGCCCGCCCGTGCTCCGCCGCGAAGCGCGCCGCGTAGTGCAGCGCCAGGGCGCGCACGTCGCCGGGGCGCTCGCGCAGGGCCGGCAGGTGCAGCTTCACCACGGCCAGGCGGTAGAAGAGGTCTTCGCGAAAGTCGCCCGAGGCGATCAGCGACGGCAGGTCGCGGTGGGTCGCCGCCACCACGCGCACGTCCAGGCGAATGCGCTCCTCACCCCCCAGCCGCTCGATCTCCCGCTCCTGCAGGGCCCGGAGGATCTTGGCCTGCAGCACCAGGCTCATGTCCCCGATCTCGTCCAGGAACAGCGTGCCGCCATTGGCCCGCTCGAACCGGCCCACCTTGCGCGCGATGGCGCCCGTAAAGGCGCCGCGCTCGTGTCCGAACAGCTCGCTTTCCAGCAGGTCCTCGGGAATCGCGGCGCAGTTCACGGCCACGAAGGGGCCCCCCGCCCGCCCGCTCGCGGCGTGCAGCGCGCGGGCGACCAGCTCCTTTCCCGTTCCCGACTCGCCGGTCACCAGCACCGTGGCATCGCTCCCCGCCACCCTGCCCACCGTCTTGAACGCATCCACCAGCGCGGGGCTGCTCCCCACGAGCTCGTCCCCGGGTCCGGCGGCCCGCCGGGGAAGCGGCACGACGGCGCCGGTGGACGGGGCGGGGGAGAGCAGGGCAGCCAGCCTGCCCACGTCCAGCGGAACGGTCAGCAGCTCGGCCGCGCCCAGGCGCGGGGCCTCGATGGCCAGGCGCAGCGACGGTGCGCGGGCCACCAGCACCAGCATCCCCGCGTTGGGCGCCGCCGCAATGCGGCGGATGATCGCCCCGTCCTCGTCCACCGCCGACGCCAGGAGCACCGTCGCGCGCTGAGGAGAGGCGGAGAGCGCGCGCAACCCGTCTCCCAGCGTCGCCGCGACGGTCAGTGCCGCGCCCGCACGCTCGCAGGCGGCGCGCACTCCGTCGCGAACCTCCGCATCATCCCCGATGAGCAGGACCCTGCGATCCGCCATCCATCCCCGATCTGCAAAATGTGACAGGCGTCTGGAAGAAGAATGTCACAAAATCCGGCAGAGGGAAAGGCCCTTTCCCGTACCGCCAGAAATCCCGCATCGGGGGCACTTCGGCCCGCACGCCCGCACGCATACCGATTCGTCCATCTCCCGCGCGGAACGGAAGAAACGATTGAACGCAGAGTTCGCAGAGTTAAAAGAGAGAGTTCGCAGAGGAATCCCGTGTCTGTTCTCCGCGAACTCTCTTTTGTACTCTGCGACTCTGCGTTCAGATTTTGGGCTGGAATGCACAAGAAACCTGGGGAATTGGTATGATACCCGATCTCTGGCTTCTGTGCGCATTTCGGTCAGGATGATCGCGCGAAGGACCCGCAGGAACAAAGAGAGAACGCCGATCGTTGGCTGGCTTGACAGAACGCAGGCGCGGCGGGCACTTTCACGCCATGACACTGGACACGCAGACGGCTCCCGCCGACGAGCTGCTGGAGCGGTTTCGCGCCCGCCAGCGCACCGCGCTGGCCCGCGCCATCTCGATCGTAGAAAACGGCCGCCCCGGCTTCGAGCGCATCCTGCACGCGCTGCACGCCGACATGGGACGCGCGCACCGCATCGGCGTCACGGGGCCGCCCGGCGCGGGCAAGTCCACGCTGACCTCCAAGCTCGCCCTGGAGTTGCGCAAGCGGGACGAGCGCATCGGCATCGTGGCCGTGGATCCCTCGTCGCCGTTCACGGGCGGGGCGCTGCTGGGCGACCGCATCCGGATGACGAACATCTCCACGGACCCGGGGATCTTCATCCGCTCCATGGCCACCCGCGGCCACCTGGGCGGCCTGGCCACCACCACCAAGGAAGTGGCCGACCTGCTGGACGCGTACGGCTACGACCGCGTGGTGCTGGAGACGGTGGGCGTGGGGCAGAGCGAGCTGGAGATCGCCCGCACGGCCGACACCAGCGTCGTGGTCCTGGTCCCCGAGTCGGGCGACAGCATCCAGGCCATGAAGGCGGGATTGATGGAGGTGGCGGACGTGTTCGTCATCAACAAGGCCGACCGCCCCGGCGCCGACAAGCTGGCGCAGGAGCTGGAGGTGATGCTGCACATGCGCCTGGGCGAGATGCCGCAGAACGCGGGGCACCACGGCGTATCCCTCACGTCCGTGCAGAAGGCGGCGCGGGCGGGCGTCGAGGCGAAAGCGGAGGAAGTCGGCGCCTGGGCCATCCCCGTCCTCAAGACCACGGCGCAGTCGGGCGAGGGGATCGAGGAGCTGGTCCGAACGCTGGACCGCCATCGGGTGTACTTGGATGATTCGGGCGAGTTGAGCCGGCGGCGGCGGGCGCGCCTGGCGGAACGGGTGCGGGCGGTGGTGGAGCGCCGGTTGCAGCGGCTGGCCTGGGAGAAGGGTCCGGGCGAGGAGATCCTCACCGGTTCGCTGGAGGCGCTGGAGGCGGGCGAGGTGTCGCCCTACGCCGTGGCGGACCGGATCATCAAGCAGCTCGGGGTAAGCCCCCACGGAATCGAGAGAGCCGAATCATGAGCGTCGTGGAGCGCAACGTCCCCCCGTCCGACCTGCTGGAGCGGATCCGGGAAACCGAGAAGGAGCTGGAGAACCTGCGCGCCGGCCTGGCCGCGTGGGAGGGGGCGTACGAGCGCACGGGCGCCCGCGACGCCAACTTCACCACCATCTCCGGCGTGCCCGTGGAGCCGCTGTACACGCCCCTGGACCGCCCCGTCGCGGGCGCCGAGGAGGCCGCGTACTACAACGAGCGCATCGGCATGCCGGGCGAGTTCCCGTTCACGCGCGGGCCGTACGGTACCATGTACCGCACGCGGCTGTGGACCATGCGCCAGTTCGCCGGCTTCGGCACGGCGGAAGAGACCAACCAGCGCTACCACTTCCTGCTGGGGCGCGGGCAGACGGGCCTTTCCGTGGCGTTCGACTTTCCCACGCTGATGGGCTACGACAGCGACCACCCGCGGTCGCTGGGCGAGGTGGGCAAGTGCGGCGTGGCCATCTCGTCGCTCGACGACATGGAGACCCTGTTCGACGGCATCCCGCTCGACCAGGTGAGCGTGTCGATGACCATCAACGGGCCGGCCATCATCCTGTTCTGCTTCTACATGGTGGCGGCGGAGAAGCAGGGCGTGCCGTTCAGCAAGCTGCGCGGCACGGTGCAGAACGACATCCTCAAGGAGTACCAGGCGCAGCACGCCTGGGTGTTTCCGCCGGAGCCGGCCCTGCGGCTGATCGTGGACATGTTCGAGTGGGCGTCGAAGGAGGCGCCCAAGTACAACCCCATCTCCATCAGCGGCTACCACATCCGCGAGGCGGGGTCCACGGCCGTACAGGAGCTGGCGTACACGCTCAAGAACGGGCTGGACTACGTGCGCCGCGCCGTGGAGCGGGGGCTGGACGTGGACGACTTCGCGCCGCGCCTCTCGTTCTTCTGGGACGTGCACAACGACTTCTTCGAGGAGATCGCCAAGTTCCGCGCCGCCCGCCGCATCTGGGCGCGCCACCTGCGCGACGACTTCGGAAGCAAGAACCCCGAGAGCTGGCGCCTGCGCACGCACGCGCAGACGGCGGGCGTAACGCTCACGGCGCAGCAGCCGGAGAACAACATCGTCCGCGTGGCCTACCAAGCGCTGGCGGCGGTGCTGGGCGGCACGCAGTCGCTGCACACCAACTCCATGGACGAGACGCTGGCGCTGCCCACCGAGCGCGCGGTGCAGATTGCCCTGCGCACGCAGCAGGTGCTGGCGTTCGAGACAGGGGTGCCCAACACCATCGATCCGCTGGCGGGCTCGTACTACCTGGAGTCGCTCACCGACCGCATGGAGGCCGAGGCCGAGCGCATCTTCGCCGACGTGGACAAGCTGGGCGGCGTGGTGCCGGGGATCGAGATGGGCTACTTCCAGCGCGAGATCGCCCGCAGCGCCATGCGCCAGCAACTGGAGATCGAGCGCGGCGAGCGCACCATCGTGGGCGTCAACGAGTTCACGGTGGAAGGCGAAGAGCTGCAGATCCCGCTGCTCAAGATCACCGAAGAGGCGGAGCTGCGGCAGCGCGAGC
>DATING010000722.1:0-3302 GCA_035474555.1 Longimicrobium sp.
TCAGCCCGTTGAACTTGGGATAGTTGTCGCGGAAGGCCGTGGCGTAGTACTGGCCCTCCATCAGTTCCATGTTCTTGGGCATGGAACTGAACGCCACGTCGGGGCGGCTCTTGTAGTAGCGCAGCAGGCTGGCGATCTCCGCGTCCTTCTGGATCTCGGACAGCCGGTCGTCGCCCAGCACGTCGTACATCTGCCGGTGAAGGAGGTGCGCCCATTCGAACATGAGCTTCGCCTCGGGGGCGAGCTTCACGTACGCGATCTCGATCGCGCCCTCCTCCAGCGGCAGCCGCGGCGGGCTCACCAGCAGGCGGCGGGTGATGAAGTTGTACTCGCGTTCCTCCAGGTCCGACGCGGGCGCGCCCGGCTTCGTGTACAGCTTCTCGTACAGGATCGCGTGCCCGTAGTCGAACGCGTTGAACAGGCGGTCGGCCCCGGGATAGCTGCGCCGGAACACCCAGTTGTGGCTGGCCGGCATGTAGAACTGCTCGTGCTGCTGAGACCACTGCGCCTGGACCGGCTCTGCGACCGCTCCCAGGCTCAGCGCCAGGGCCGCTGCGCCGATCGCGGCGCGGGCTCGGGACTGCATCGTCGTCACGTCATCCCTTCAATCAGGTCAGGACCGGCCACGGTGAACCGTCCGAATCGTATGCTCTAGCGGATCGGGAGCAGGCTGCGCACCGCGAAGGCGTGCGCCGCCCCGAAGGTGAACGACCAGCCCTGCTCGCCGCCGGCGAAGCGGCGCCCGACGCCGAAATCGATGTTGAACTGTGGGCTCGTCTGGTACCGGAAGCCCGCCTCGGCCGTCCACGCCAGCTCCTCATCCTCCACCAACGACTGCTCCGCGAACACGTCCGCGGTGACCAGGAGCGAGCGCAAGGGGAAGGTGCGGTCCACGGCGACGCCGGCCATCCAGCGGGACGCCTCGCCCACCGGGTCGCCCTCTTCCGCGTCGGAGCCGAGGGTGTACTGGCCGTTGACGTGGAAGCGCGCCCACGAGAATGTCCGGGTCGCGATCCCCTTCAGTGACGTGTACGCCCGGTCGGGGGCCAGGCCGCCGACCGGCAGCAGCACCTCGGCGCCGACGGCGAGCGCGGGGAGGGTGCCGGTCTCCACGTTCAGGTTGTGTAGCGCGGCGATCTCGATCCCCGCCAGGCCTCCCGTCCTGCCCTCCTCGCCGGCGTCCTGGAACGCGAACGGAAAGCCGACTTCGAGCTGCGTGCGCGGCAGGACTCCATACGCCAGCTCCGGCGCGATTTCCCAGTGGTAGGCGCCGCCGCTCTCGCGCTCCATGCGGACCGGCGCGAGCTGCAGCTCGAAGGCGTAGCGCTCGATGGGGTAGGCGTCCTCAATCGTCACGGGACGGCCCTTGTCGGTGTTGTAGTAGTCGGTCTGCGCGGCCGCGGGGCGCGCCAGGGCGACTCCTGATGCCAGCACGGCCGCCGTGGCCGCCAAGATTCGAGTCCTCATCCTCTCCATGCCTGGTGTCGGGCGTCCCGTATCCGGGAGGTCCGCTCCCGGCGCCGGGCATTTTACCCAGCATAAAACATGCTCGCAAGGGGTTGGGCGTTCATGCCCCGCCCGCGCGTGCTACCTCGCGCTCCTGTACATCATGTCGATGAGCTCGTCGTACATCGACTCCGGGGCCGCGTCATCGCCGCCGCGGATGGCGGAGGCCGCGCAGTGCACCCGCAGGTGGGCCTCCGCCGTCTCTCATCCTGTATGGCAAACGGCCGTGGATGCGGGTCGTGGCAACAGCGAAGAGAGGCCTGGCACCATCCAGGCCTCTCTTCCGTCTCAACCCTTAGATTGCGGCGGGTCTACGCCACTGGCGCGTGGGGGCACAGACGTCCGGCCTGCGGTGGCACTCCCCAGCGGCAGAAAAGGTGGCCGAACGGAGACTCGCCCGGATGCCCGCAGTGGTTGGACGGGTGCGCGAGGTGATCCACGGGCAGCGGGTGCGACATGATGGCGCCCGAGGCGCCTACCAGCGCCAGCGCGAGCATCGCCCCCGTCACGGACCTGCGTGTCAGCCGGCTCACGGGGGCCGGTTCTTCGCCGGCAAGCCGGCGGATGCGGCGATCGAGGAGATCGGTGCGCTGCGCGAAACCGACTCCGTCCCCCCACGCCGGACCCGCCGTGCGCCAGGACGCGAGGGAGAGGATCGCCGAGGCGAGCGCGAGCGGCTGCTCCCGGGCCGCGCGGTCATCGGCCTGGATCTCGGCCTCGTCGGCCACGTCGTCGGCCAAGCGGCGGAGCGCCGGTAGCCAGAAGAGCGTCAGCGCCAGGAAACGGAGCAGCGAGAGCCGCAGGGGGTCGCGCCGCGCCACGTGGGCACCCTCGTGCGCGAGCAGCGCCTGAAGCTCATCCGGCCCAAGCCGGTCGGCGACCGCTTCGGCGACATACACGCGCGGCCTGAACCAGCCGACGGTGAATGCCGGGTTCGGCAGCCCCCGGACCACACGAACCTGGTGCGGGGAGAGGCCGGCCGCGGTCGCGGCGCTCCAGAAGGGGTCCCCCGCGACAGGCTCTGTGGTATGCAGCGACGAGAGGGTGCGGCGGACGCGGAGCAGGGCTCGAACCCGGTCGTACAGCGCGTACACGAGGCCAACCACCATCAGCACGTGGAAGAGCAGGTGGACGGGTCGCAGGATCGCATGGAGCGCGATCAGGCACATGGTGCCGAGATGGTCCTGGCCGCGGAGTGCCTGCTCCAGGCCCGCAGCGAAGTGATGGCCGAAGAGCGGGCTCACGCTGAACAGGAGCAGCGTGCCGATCGCGAGCAAAAGCGTCCGGCGATGCGCCTCCTCGCGGGTAACCAGACCCGGGCTGCGCCCGGACACCACCATGGCCATCAGTCCTTCGGCCCCTGCATGCGGCGCTCGATCAGACGCGCCAACTCAGCGAGCTGGGCGGGGTCCCGCTCCGCGAGCACGTCCACGAAAGACGCGGTGACGGCGTCGGGACCGAAGGACAGGATCCCCTCGATCACCTGTCGCGACGCTTGGGCCCGGAACTCCTCTTCGGTCAGTGTCGCCTCGAAGTGCAGCAGGTCGTCGCGCTTCTGCCTGCGGAGCAGCCCCTTCTCGACGAGCTTGTTGAGTACCGTGATTACCGTGTGGACGGCGACGGCGTGCTCGCGGGCGATCCGCTCGTGCACGTGGCGCGCGGGCGCGGGGCGGCCGATCTCCCACATGACGCGCATGACGCGCGCCTCAAGGTCGCCGAGCACCTTCGCCAAGCCCGTGGCGGAGAGGCGCACGGTGTCCTGCAGGCGCAGCAGCGGGTCGTCTTTGCGATCGCGG
>DATING010000723.1:0-2832 GCA_035474555.1 Longimicrobium sp.
CGGCACCGGTCCGTGCCGGACCTGTCGGCGAAGGCCGACATCGCGGGTTCATTGCCGCGAATTCATTCGCCGGGCTCCCGGTGTGCGCACGGCCTCCGCCACCCCGCACTGCCGTTCTCCCTCCCCCACGCAGTGTGTGGGGGAGGGTCGGGGAGGGGGGCGCTCGCCCTTCGCACCGAATCCAGCCCCCCGCCTCGATCCCCATCCCACGAAAACAGGGTGCCTCCCGCGCGGAAGGCACCCTGTTCGTCATCATCCCCCATCCACCGAACCGCCGTGGATGCCGATCCACCGATCTCCATCCACCGTAACCGCCGTGGAAGCGATCCGCCTTCCGCCCGCGCCTCGCCCGCTACGGCGCCACGTCGTGGAAGGAGATGGTCTTTTCGCGGTCGATGGTGGTGCGCATGGTCCACTCGCTGTCGAAGAGCACCAGCGGCGCCTGCTTGGCATCGTACACCAGCATGCGGCCGTGCCCGCCCGCCAGCCGCTCTACCTCGGCCTTGGGCGCCACCACCCAGCGCGCGGCCACGAACGACATGTGCTCCAGCCGCGCCTTGACGTTGTACTCGTGCTCCAGCCGGTGCAGCAGCACGTCGAACTGCAGCTTGCCCACGGCGCCGATGATGGGCGCCGGGCCCGTGATGGACTCGGCGTAGAACACCTGCGCCGCGCCCTCCTCGGACAGCTGCTGCAGACCCGTGTCGAGCTGCTTGCGCTTCATGGGATCGCCGATGACGATGCGCGCGAAGTGCTCCGGCGAGAACCGCGGGATGCCGGCGAACTCCAGGTCGCCGTCCGCGCTCAGCGTGTCGCCAATGCGCAGGTTGCCGCGGTCGTGGATGCCGATCACGTCGCCCGGCCACGCCTCGTCGATGAGCGTGCGCTCGCGGGCCATGAACTGCGTGGGCGCGGCCAGGCGGATGGGCTTGCCGCTGCGCACGTGCTTTACCTGCATCCCCGCCTCGAACCGCCCCGAGCACACACGCACGAAGGCGATGCGGTCGCGGTGCTTGGGATCCATGTTCGCCTGGATCTTGAACACGAAGCCCGTGAACTCCGGCTTGAGCGGGTTGACCTCGCCCGTGCTGGAGTCGCGCGGCGTGGGCGACGGCGCCAGGTCCAGGAACCGGCGCAGGAACGGCTCCAGCCCAAAGTTCGTCAGCGCGCTGCCAAAGAACACGGGCGACACCTCGCCGGCCAGGAACTCCTCCACCGTGAACTCGCCGCCCGCCAGGTCCAGCAGCTCCAGGTCTTCCAGCAGCTGGTCCAGGGCGCGCTCGGGGATGGCTTCCTGGATGTGCGCGTCGTCCAGCAGCCCCGTGAACTCGTCCACGCGGCTCTGGCCGTGGTCCTCGCCCCGCTCAAAGAGGTGCACCTTGCGGGTCACGCGGTCGTACACGCCCACGAAGCGGTCGCCGTCCACGATGGGCCACATCATGGGATAGCAGCGCATCCCCAGCTCGCGCTCCACGTCGTCGATGAGCTTGAGCGGCGATTCCCCCGGCCGGTCGCACTTGTTGACGAAGGTGAACACGGGCGTTTTGCGCAGGCGGCACACCTCGAACAGCTTGCGCGTCTGCTCCTCGACGCCCTTGCGGTTGTCCAGCAGCATCACGGCGCTGTCCGCGGCCATGAGCGTGCGGTACGTGTCCTCGCTGAAGTCCTGGTGGCCAGGGGTGTCCAGCAGGTTCACTGCCTTGCCCAGGTACTCGAACTGGAGGACGGAGGAGGTCACGGAGATGCCGCGCTCCTGCTCCATCGCCATCCAGTCGCTGGTGGCGTGCCGCGCCGCACGGCGCGCCTTTACGCTCCCGGCCAGGTGGATGGCCCCGCCGTAAAGCAGCAGCTTTTCGGTCAGGGTCGTCTTGCCCGCGTCGGGATGGCTGATAATGGCAAAGGTCCGCCGGCGGCGGACCTCGTCGCTCAACTTGCTCATGGGTCTTCGTGTGTCGGTATCATGGTCCAGCCCTGCAATTTAACACCGCCGGGGATGCGCATCAACGCACGGATGCCCCCGCCGGCGCGCAGGGGGCGCGGACGGGGCTCTGGAGACGGAGCGCGGCGCTCAGTCCTGCGTGGGCGGGACCGGTTCCACGCGGTAGGAATACTGGAAGCTGCCCATCACCGCCTCGCGAAAGCGCACCCGCGCCACGCGCCGCACGTCGCCCGGCTCGATGCGCACGCGCGGGTGCTGCGTGCCGCAAAAATCCCGCACGCCCGCGCAGGCGGTGAGCGTGAGCGAGGTGACGATGATGGGCACGTTGCCCTTGTTGCGGACGAAGATCTCCGACCCCAGCTCGTTCGGCATGGCCGCCGTGTGGGCGTCCGTGTCCAGCACCGGCTCCGGTCCGCGCTGCGGCGCGCCGGCGCTGGCGGCCAGCACGGCCGTCACCTGTCCGCAGGCCGTATCGCCCTGCTGAAGCTGCTTGTACTCGCGCGCCGACAGGCTGTCCACGGGCTGCGCCTTGAGCGCGCGATACGCCGGGTCGTCGCACGGGTTGTTGGCCACGCGCGGGCCGGCGGCGGTGGCGCACGCAGCAACCGTCAGCGAAAAGGCGAGCGTGAGCAGGCGAAGATGCATGGAGGCCGTCCTGTAGGGGGGATGCCGGGAGGGAGCGATGATCCGCAACGGTAGTATGGATGTTTCTCTCCCGGAACGCCAGGATCGGATTGTCCCCATCCATGCGACAAACCTTCTCACGCCGCCCTCGCCGTGCAACCCGGCCTCCCGCAGACGCCGGGTTTTACCGCCGTCTCACGTGGAGGGCGCGGAGGAACGCGGAGAACACATACCCGATTCTCTGATTGATTGTGCATTCATGATTTCAA
>DATING010000724.1:0-2448 GCA_035474555.1 Longimicrobium sp.
CGCCCGAAGCGATGAGCAAGTGAAGATGATCGCGGCCGCCGTGGCGCTGCTGGCCGCGGCGGCTCCCTCCACCGCCGGCGCGCAGGAGACGGCGCCGGTGGTGGTGGTCTCGGTGGCGGAGCGCATGCTGTGGGTGGTGCAGGGCGGCGACACGGTGCTCGCCACCCCCGTCGCCGTAGGCTCGGGCGACACGCTGAGCCATGCGGGGCGCCGCTGGACCTTCCGAACGCCGCAGGGCGAGCGGCGGGTGCTGCGCAAGGAGGCGGACCCGGTGTGGGTGCCGCCGCTCTGGCACTTCGTGGAGCGTGCCCGCGAAACGGGAAGGCCGCTGGTGGAGCTGCGGGCCGGCCGCCCGCACCGCTTTCCCGACGGCAGCCGCGTGGAGGTGCGGGACGGCTTCGTGGGGCACCGCCTGGCGAACGGCGCGTGGATCCCGTGGGAGCCGGGGCAGGAGGTGGTCATCAACGGCATCCTCTTCGTCCCGCCGCTGGGGACGGAGAACCGCCGCGTGCGGGGCGAGCTGGGCGCCTACAAGCTGGACCTGGGCGACGGCTACCTGCTGCACGGCACGCCGCACAAGGACTCGTTCGGCAACGCGGTGACGCACGGCTGCATCCGCGTGCCCGACGACGCCCTGCGCACGCTGTACCAGCGGGTGCCCGTCGGCGCGCGGGTGATCATCCGCTGAACGTGACCATCGGGCATCCAGCCGGGAAGCCGAGGTCCGTCCTGAGCGGATGAATCCGCCGCAACAACAGCGGAAAGCCTCACAAACTGCGTGAGGCTTCAACGGCGGAACCCCGCTCCGGTGCACTTGCTCTGCCCGTGCACGAACCGTCGGCGAAGGCCGACATCACGTTTTCGGTGCCGCGATTTCAATCGCCGGGGGCTAGGCTCCGCCCCTCCCCCACCTGCCCCGACCGTACCGAAGACAGCGAAAAACGGCGGCACCCCGGGCAGGGTGCCGCCGCTTCGTCATCCATCCAGCGGTCCAGCCCATCCGCGGATCAGCCAATCCGCGGATCAGCCGATCTCGTCGATCCAGCCAATCCGCCCCTACGCGCAGCCGCATCCACTGGAGCGGACGGTCTCGTCCTCCATCGCCACCTCGGCGGGGGTGGGCGCAAAGGAGTTGGGGGACAGCTCCAGCATGCGGCGCAGCGAGCGCTCGGCACGCACGCGCACGTCCTCGTCCAGCGTGAGCTCGTGCTGCTGGTGGTCCAGGCACCACGCCAGCTTGGCCAGCGTGTTCACCTTCATGTTGCCGCAGATGGCCGCGCCCGAGAGCGGCACCAGCGTCTTTTCCGGGAAGCGCGCCTTCATGCGGTCCACGATGCCGCGCTCCGTGCCGAAGATCACCTCGTCGTTCTGCTCGGCGATGTCCACCATCTTGGCCGTGGAGGCCACCACGTCCGCGTGGGCCAGCAGGTCGGCGCGGGCCTCGGGGTGGATGACCACGAGCGCGCGCGGATGCTTCTTCTTGGCGGCCGCCAGCTCGTCCAGCACCAGGTCGTCGTGCACATAGCAGTAGCCGTCCCAGGCCACGATGCTCCCCGGCTGCACGCGCCCGTCCTCGCGCCCGGCGATCACGTACGGCCGCCCGCTCTTCTCCGCGGCGTAGTGCGCCAGGTTGCGGTCCGGGACGAAGAGGATCGTCTTGTCCGCCGGGATGCTGTCCACCACCTGCACCGCGTTGGCCGACGTGCAGCAGTAGTCGCTCTCGGCCTTTACCTCGGCCGTCGAATTGACGTACGCAACGACGGCGGCATCCGGGTACTTCGTCTTGAGCAGGCGCAGCGCGTCGCCCGTGACGAAGTCGGCCATGGGGCAGCCGGCGCGCAGGTCCGGCATGAGCACCTGCTTGTCCGGCGACAGGATCTTGGCCGTCTCGGCCATGAAGTGCACGCCGCAGAACACGATCACGTCCGCGTCCGTGCGCGCCGCCTCCTGCGACAATCCCAGCGAGTCGCCCAGGAAGTCGCTGACCTCCTGGATCTCCACGCGCTGGTAGTTGTGGCCCAGGATCACGGCGTTGAGCTCGGCCTTGCGGCGGCGGATGCGCTCCGCCAGCTCCTCGCGCGGCAGCCGCGCGTACTCCAGCGGCGAACGCAGGGTCTCGGAGATCTGGATCACGTCGTCATCCCTCGAATAACGGGCAGCCCGCGGCGGACGGGCACCGGAACACGTTTGGATTTAACCACTTACGCCAATCGGGACGACGGATGCGTTCCGACGGACATGAATCAAACGCATTGGGGGCGTTTTGGCAATAGGCTCGCAACGAGAATGTTACGCGGACGCGGCGCACGGATCGGGATAGGAGGCAGCCGGGTATTCCGGCTGCACCCCTCCCACACCACCGGACATGCGGGTCCGCATCCGGCGGTTCGAAGAGTTGAGGTCAGTGCGGAGCCAGCCGGAGCAAGCCCATCTGCTCGAAGAGCTTAC
>DATING010000725.1:0-1847 GCA_035474555.1 Longimicrobium sp.
CTGTACGGGCGGGAGGTGCGGCAGTGCGGCTACGGCGGCCGCATCGTCTCGTTCGAGCCGCTGTCCACGGCGTACGCGGCGCTCGCAGCCCAGGCGGCGCGCGACGGGGCGTGGGAGACGGTGAACGCGGCCCTGGGCGCGGCGCCGGGGACCGCGGAGCTGCACGTATCCGCCAACTCGTGGAGCAGCTCGCTGCGCCCCATGCGCGACGTGCACCTGGCCGCCGCGCCCGATTCGCGCTACGTGGGGCGCGAGACGGTGCGCGTGGAGACGTTGGATTCCGTCTTCGACCGGCACGTGCGGCCGGGGGATAGCGCGTGGCTCAAGGTGGATACGCAGGGGCACGAGCGCGACGTCCTGGCCGGTGCCGCGGCGTCGCTGGCGCGCATCGACACAGTGGAGTTGGAGATGTCGCCGGTGGGATTGTACGAGGGCGAGGCGCTGTTCACGGAGATGTTCGACTGGCTGGTGGCGCGCGGCTTTGCCTGCGTTCACCTTCAGCCCGGCCTGTACGACCCCGCGGACGAGCGCTTGCTCTCCGTGGACGGCTACTTCCACCGCGTCGGGGCGGGCTGATCCGGGCGAATCCGCGTCATCCGGGGGGGGGCGCCCGCACGGCATCCGAACCCCGGACCCGCGCGGCGTGATCGTCACGCTGGACAAGTGCCTCGCCGCGACACGACACGACACCTCCGTGGAGTCCGGGGTACGCCCCTCCCGCCGCGGCCGGCTTTTACGGATCGCGATCAGGTTGATCTGTGCTTCTGCGGAGTTCCGCGCCGTACGGCCGATATCCTCTCCTGCAAAAAACGCGGATGGCCGTCCCCGCGCCGGCAGCCGCCGCTCTGCCAAGGATCTCTGGCCTCCTGCACGACTCGGCCGATGCGCATCCGGCCGTCGCGTCGCATCGCTCCCGCACCTGCGTCGCCCGAAAAGCCTGCCGTGTTGGATGATTGCCATCGCGATGGCCAGATGCGAATCGGACGGCGAGCGGCAGGGTGCATCAGGCCCTTGGTAGATCGGTTGCTGCCGGTGTGGGGACGGCCATCCGCGTTTTTTCGAGGAGGCACGATCGCGGCTGCGGAGTTGGATGCTTGGCCCGGCACATCATCCACCTGATCGCGATCGGTAGAAGTCTGCCCGCGCCGGATCCTGATGAATGTCGCGAGGGCACCGGCGGCGCCTCGCTCAGGAAACCGAAGCAACTCATGGAACGAGAAAAGGGGGGAGGGCCGCTTGGCCCTCCCCCCTTCCGTCATCGGTCGAAGCGGCGTGTTACAGCCCCGCCGCGCGGGCGGCGTTCACCCGGCCGGCGCCGTAGATGGGGTCGTTGCCCCGCTTGCCCAGGTCGTCCGAGGTGCTCGACACCGCGCCGCGGATGGCGGAGGGGTGCGTGCCCACGCGCTCGGCCGCCAGCGCCGCCACACCCGCCGCCGTCGGCGAGGCCATGGACGTGCCGTTGATGCCGATCACCGAGCCCGACCAGCCGCCCGTCGCCGGGTTGTAGAAGCGCGAGCCGCAGCCGTTGATCACCAGCGTGAAGCCGGAGCAGGCGGCGTAGACGTAGCCCACGTTGGGCACGGGGTTGGCCAGGGTGGCGCCGCGTCCGTTGCCGCCGGGGGCCGCCACGGTCACCTTGCCGCCGTAGTTGGAGTACGAGGCCAGCATGTCCACGTCGCTGTACGTGCCGTGCTTGGGCGCCGAGGCCGGGCCCGTGGCCGAGACGCAGATCACGCCGGGCACGTCGCAGTACGACTTGAAGCCGTTGCCGTTGTTCTGCATGTTCGTCGCGTCGTTGCCGGCCGAGACCACCACCTGCGTGCCCTTGGAGCGGGCGTAGTTGAACA
>DATING010000726.1:0-9253 GCA_035474555.1 Longimicrobium sp.
TCTGGTGGCGCACGGGAAGGCCGCGCAGCGTCTCCTCGTCCGCCTTGTTCATCCGCCCGTTGCGGACGACCTCCAGCAGGGCGCGGCGTCCCTTCTCCACCGGCACCTGCCAGCGCCGCTCCCGCCGCTGCGCCAGCGCCGCGTGCCCAAAGAGGATCGCCAGCGACAGGACCAGGATGACGATCTCCCCGATCAGCGCGGCTTCCACAAGCGCGCGCGGCGTCATCGTCCCCCCTCCATGGCGGGGACGGTCCTGTTCATGGTCACGGCAAGATGCGAGTCGGCGAAGCCCCGGCCGAGCGAATGAATTCGCCGCAACGAACACACGAAGTCCGCCTGCGCGGACTGTCCGTCGCGGGCGAGTGCCACGCCGGGGCGTGCACCGAGGCACGACGGGTTCTCCCCCTCTCCGCGAGGAACGAGCGGGGAGGGGGCCGGGGGGAGGAGCGCCCCGCCCGTGCACGGGGTCCGCCTCCACCTGCTCGACATCGAACTCACCGGATTCACCCGATCCACCGAAGTCATCCAATCCACCGAATCCATCGAATTCATCCCCCTCACGACCGCAGCGCCCGCCGGATGCGCTGAAGGAGCACGGGCACGCTGAACGGCTTGCTCACGTGGTCGAACGCGCCCAGCTCCAGCGCCCGCACCACCTCCGCCTCGTGCGTGCGGACGGTGAGCATGATCACGCGTGTCCGCTCCGTGAGCCGCTCGCGCGCCAGCACCCGCAGCACGCCCAGCCCGTCCAGCCCTGGCAGGTCCACGTCCAGCAGCACCACGCGGGCGCGCAGCTCGGGCGCGCTCCCGGTGAGCAGGTTGGCCGCGACCTCGCCGTTCTCCACCCACTCGTGCCGCAGGCCGCGCGTCTCCAGCGCGTGCTGCAGCAGGCGCGCGATGGCGGGGTCGTCCTCCACCACCAGCACGTCGATGGTGCGGGGGCCGTCGCCCTGACCCGGCTCCCAGCCGGAGGGGAGCACGCGGTCGCGGCCGGCCCGCTTGGCCGCGTACATGGCCGCGTCCGCCGCGCGGTAGAGCGCTTGGAGGTCGCGCCCGTCCGTGTCGAACTCCGCCACGCCCGCGCTGAACGTCACCCCGAACGATTCTCCGTCCGGCGCCTTGAACGGCTCCTCGCGCAGCACCTCCAGCGCCTCGGCCAGCCGCTGCACGCCGTCCGCGCGGTCCATGCCGTACATCCCCACGACGAACTCCTCGCCCCCCCAGCGCGCCACCACGTCCTGCGCCCGAAAGCGCTTCTGCAGCAGCCGCGCGACGCGGGCCAGCACCTCGTCACCCACGGAGTGCCCGCAGCGGTCGTTGATCCCCTTGAAGCAGTCCAGGTCCACCACCGCGAACGCCAGCGGATCCCCCTGCCCCGCCGCCAGGCGAAGGAAGCGCTCCAGCACCTCCTCCGATCCGCGGCGGTTCAGCACCCCCGTGAGCGCGTCCGTCTCCGCCAGGCTGCGCTGCATCCGCACCCGCTCCAGGCGGTTCTGGATGCGCGCGCCCAGCTCCGGCCCCACGAACGGCTTGCCCACGAAGTCATCCGCGCCCGCGGAGAACACGGCCTGCACCGTCGTGGGGTCCGCGCGGGAGGTGAGGAAGATGACGGGCACGCTCTTCCACCGCGCGTCGTTGCGCAGCACGCGGCACAGCTCCAGGCCGTTCACCCGCGGCATGTCCACGTCCAGCAGCACCACGTCCGGGTCCGCGGCCTCCAGCGCCTCCCAGAAGCGCTCCGGCTCGTTCAGCGTCTCTACCTTGACCCCGTGCGGCTCCAGGACGAAGCGGACGGCTTCCAGGATGCTGGGATCGTCGTCCACGGCCAGGACGACGGATTCGCGGCGGTCCGTGGGGCGCAGCAGGGGCTCCACGGCGTCGATGGCCCGCGCGGGCGCCAGCGGCTTGCGCAGGAACCCGCGCCCGCCCAGCCGCGCCACCTCCACCCGGTCGGTGAACGCGTCGCTGCGGGTAAAGACGATGGAGGGGACGGGGGGAAAGCGGTCGGACAGGGCGCGCAGCAGCTCCATCCCGCCGTCCACGGAGATGTCCAGCAGCGCCGCATCGGGGCGCGTCTCCCGCAGCGACGCGCGCGCCTCGGCCGCGGCGTGGGCGATGGAGGGGCGCAGGCCGCGGCCGGACGCCTCCATCGCCAGGCGGTCCGCCGTCTCGCGGTCCGCGTCCCCGATCAGCAGCACGGGCCCGTCCTCCGCCCCCGCCGGCGCGGCGGGACTGGTGCCCGCGCCCGTGGCGGATGGCGACGGGGCGGCGGAGGACGCCGCCGGCATTCCCATGGGCGCGGGCGGGCCGGAAAGCTCGCGGCGGATGGTGACGGCCAGGTCCGCCAGCTGCAGCGCGTCGCCCTGGGACAGGTCGCCCGGCCCGGCGAGCATGGTCTCGGCCTCGCGCGACAGGCGCGACGCCTCCGCGAAGCCGAAGGTGCCCACGGAGCCGGCCAGCTTGTGCGCCTCGCGCTCCGCCTCGCGCCGGCCCTCGCGGTCCAGGCGCCCCTCCAGCAGGCCGATGGCGGCGGCTTCCAGCACGTCCACGCGCCCCAGCACCTGGTCGCGGTACTTGGCCCACACGCTGGCCACGGCCGCGCTCAGTCCGCCCGCCTGCGCGCCGCCGCCGCCGCCGCCTCCGGCCGCCGGCGCCGGGCCGATGCCCAGCCGCTCGGCCGCGTCGCGGGCCAGCGACTCGCGGTCCAGCGGGTGGACGTACACCCGCGACGCGCCGATCTCCGCCAGCACGTCCGCCAGGTCCGCGTCCCCCGGCACGGCCACCAGCACGCCCAGCCCGGCCTGCGTCACGCGCAGCCGGGCAAGGGCGTCCACCAGCGCCGGCTCCAGCCACGACGCGTCCACCACCGCCAGCGTCCACGACTCGCGGCGCAGCGCGTCCGCCGCGTCGCGCGGCGAGGGCTGGTCTTCCACCGTGGCGCCGGCCAGGCGCCGGGCCAGCAGCCCCGGCACGTCCGGCGGCATTCCCGCGACGAGCACCTTGTTCATCGCGGGCCCCCTGGAACGGAACTGCGGGTTACAGGGGACAGGTTACAGGGGACAGCGGACAACTGCCGATCCGCGGGCGTCCACCGTCCGTCGAAGCGGCCGGCCAGGCGCGGCGGGAACCGGACAGGCCGGGAAGCCGTGTCGTTGCAGGCTGTACCCTGTACCCTGTAACCTGTAACCCGCAGTTCATCCGCGACGGACCGGCGCGTCTTCCGCCGGAACGCCGCCCCCCCCACCACCCCCCTCACCCTCCCCACCCCAAAACGCCCCGCACCTCGTCCGCGAGCGACATGGGGTCAAAGGGCTTGGCCAGGATCCCCGCCACGCCCAGGTCGTCGAAGCGGCGGCGGTCGGCCGCCTGCACCTTGGCCGTGAGCAGGATGATGGGGATGTCCGCCGTCGCCGCCTCGGCCTTGAGGGCGCGGGCGGTGGCGGGGCCGTCCATCCCGGGCATCATCACGTCCAGCAGGATGGCGTCCGGGCGCTCCGCCGCGGCCATCCGCAGCCCCTCCGCGCCGGACGAGGCCGTGACCACGTCCCATCCGGCCGTCATCTCCAGCGACATCTGCGCGACTTCGCGGATGTCGTCCTCGTCGTCCACCAGCAGGATCTTGCGGCTCATTGTACGGTCGTCGTATGCCGCGTGGGGGCGATGCGGTTGAGCAGCGACACCACGCGCTTTTCGAATTCGTCCGGCGAAACCCGCCCCTTCGTGAGGAACTCCGTCTGCCCCAGCCGCAGCCGCTCGCGGTCGTCCTCCTCCAGCTCCCGGGCCGTGTACACCACCACGGGAACCCCGCGCAGCGCCTCGTCGGCCCGCAGCGACTCCACCACCCAGTAGCCGTCGCCGTGCGGCAGCCCCAGGTCCAGCACCAGCAGGTCCGGCGCCGTGCGGCGGCTCATCTCCACGGCATCCACCCCCGTGGACGCGTGCAGCGCCTCGATCCCGTGCCGGCCGAACACCTCCAGCAGCACCCGCGCCAGGTCCGGGTCGTCCTCCACCAGCAGCACCCGGCGCGGCTTCCAGCGCACGCTCACGGCCTCTTCCAGCGCGTGCAGCAGCCCCTGCTCCTCGAACGGCTTTTCCACCCAGTCCACCACCTCGCGCGACCGCTGCACCCGCGGCATGGGCTTGAGCGCGCTCAGGATGACCACGGGGATGGCCCGCGTGTCCGGCCGCCGCCGCAGGGCCTGCAGGGTGTCGGAGCCCGTCATCCCCGGCATCATCATGTCCAGCAGGATGGCGTCCGGGTGCAGCCGCGTGGCCTCGCGCACCGCCGACTCGCCGTCCTGCACCCCCACCGTACGGTATCCCCAGCTGCGCAGGATCTCCTCCACCACGCTCAGGATGGACGGGTCGTCGTCGCACACCAGGACGAGCGGACCCTCGCCCGCGTCATCCACCACGTCGGCGCTGGGAAGGTACGGCGCGGGGGCGAAGGAGCTGGGCAGGGTAAAGGTAAAGGTGCTCCCCTCCCCCGGCGTGCTCTCCACCCAGATGCGCCCCCCGTGCTGCTGCACGATGCTCCGGCAGATGGCCAGCCCCAGCCCCGTCCCCCCCTTGTCCCGCGCGTCCGACGAGTCCACCTGGCTGAAGCGCTCGAAGATGCTTTCCAGCCGGTCGGCGGGAATGCCCCGCCCCGCGTCGCGCACGCGGAACGCGACCTCGCCGTCCCCCACCTCGGTGGTCAGCGAGACCTCCGACTCCGGCGGCGAGAACTTGATGGCGTTGGAAAGCAGGTTCGTCAGCACCTGGAGAATGCGGTCCGGGTCGGCCTCCAGCGGCTGCCGGTCGGCCCAGGAGTACAGGCGCACCCCGGCCTTCTCGGCCATGGCCGCCATGACCTCTACGCTTTGATGGACGAGCTCGGATGCATCCACCGGCTTGAGCTCCATCGTGACGGTGCCGCTCTCGATGCGCTCGATGTCCAGGATGTCGTTGATGAGCCGCACCAGCCGGTCGGTGTTCTGCACGGCGATCTCCAGCATCCGCCGCCCCTTTTCGGGCACCTCGCCCAGCTTGCCGGCGGCCAGCAGCCCCAGCGAGCCGCGGATGGAGGTGAGCGGCGTGCGCAGCTCGTGGCTGACCACGGAAACGAACTCGTCCTTCATCCGCTCCACCTCGCGGCGCTCCGTGACGTCGCGAAAGGTGACCACCGCGCCCGTGATCTGCCCGTCCTCCACGATGGGCGTGCTGGAATATTCGACGGGGAAGGACGAGCCGTCCGCGCGGCGAAAGGCGGCGTCCTTGACCTCGCGCCCCACGCCGGAGCCCAGGGTGGCGCGGACGGGGTTCACGCCCTCGCCGCCGGCCTCGGCCGCGCCCATCCCCAGCACGGCCTCGAAGGGGCGGCCGATGACGTCGTCCGCGCTGCGCCCCAGCATCCGCGCCGCGGACGGGTTCAGGAAGAGCGTGTAGCCCTGCGGATCCAGCCCGTAGATCCCCTCGGCCGCGCTTTCCAGGATGAGCTCGTTCTGCCGGCTGATGCGCAGCATGGCGTCGCGGGCCAGGGCGCGCTGGACCACCTCCGCCTGCAGCTCGCGGTTCACCTCCGCCAGCCGCCGCGTGCGCCGCTCCACCATCACCCCCGTGGCCAGGGCCAGGAGCACGGCCAGGATGGAGCCCGCGGTGAGCAGCCACCGGGTGCGGCGCTCCAGCGACTCGGCGCGGTCCGCGCGCTGGCGCAGCAGGGCGGTCTCGCTGGCCTCGACCTCGTTCAGGGCGCGGCGCACGCGCTCCACCGCCTCGCTGCGGGCCGCCGACCCGCGCGGGTCCGACGCGACGGCGATGGCGGAGTCGCGCAAGGTCCCGGGGTTCAGCACGCCGCTGGCCACCTGCAGCCGCAGCCAGTCGCGGAACGCGGCCTCGGCCTGGTCCAGCCGGCGCTGCTGCGCGGCGTTGTCGGCGGTCAGGGCGCGCAGCCCGGCCTCCTGGCTGCGCAGCGTCTCCATCCCGTGGCGCCACTGCTCGCGAAAACGGGGATCGCGGGTAAGGGCGTAGCCGCGGAACCCGGACTCCATCTCCGCGACCCCCTCCTGCACCTCGTCCGTGGCCTCCAGCACCTGGTAGGTGTGCAGGCTCCAGCGGTTGGCGGACGCGAGGCCCCGGAAGGTCTCGTGCGCCAGCACGATGAGCAGCACCACCAGCCCGAGCAGGAACGCGAAGGCAAGGAGAAAGCGGCGGGACTTCAAGAATCCGTGGGTCATTCCAGGGCGGCCTGCGCAACGGCGCGTGATCCAGAAATTCAGGGCGTAAACCGGCCAACCTTGTACAAAGATGCACCGCTGTCAACCGTTGACGGTGGCGCGTACCAGCTTCGTTCATCCTCCGTACGGTGATACGGAGAGAGGCAAACATCGTACTCAAACGAGAGCGCCCCCGCCGGGACAATCCGGCGGGGGCGCATCTCAGGGACGGAACGGGGAGACGCTACTCGTCGTCCGCCCCGCCGGCCGCCTGCAGCTTGCTCTCCACGAACTCCACGCCCTCGGGGGTGATGGCGTACTGCTTACGGGCTTGGCGCGTGGTGCCCATCTTCTTCTTCTGCACCATCAGGGGCGGCTTGGCCCGCAGGTTGGACTCGATGGCGCGGGTGATGTTGGGCACGGGAATGCCGGCGCGCTTGAGCTCGGCGTTGATGGCCTGGCTGGTGACCGTCTTGTCGGCCTTGCCGCGGGAGAGCGTGTAGGCGCCGATGAGGGCGCGCTCGGCCATGGTCTCCGGCGCCCACTGCCCCAGCAGGGTGCCCATCTGCACGCCGCCGCGGGGGCCGCGGCGCCCCGTGCCGCTGCCGCGGGGCCGGCCCGGCCGGCGGCGTGGCGCCTCTTCTTCCCCGCCCTCGCCCTCGTCGCGGGACGGCGCGGCGGCGGAAGGGGCGCGGCGCGGACGCGGGCGCGTGCCCGTCCCGGCGCCGAACGCGCGGTCCAGGAGCAGGTCGCGGGCGTGCTCCTTGAGCACGGGGTCGTAGCTGGATATTGCGGCGTTGATCTCGTCCAGCACTTCTTTGACCTGCCTGAGGTCTTCCATGATCTCTCCTGGCGAGCGTACCCGTCCTGCACGGACGGGATTGAGGGCGTGTCGTGCGGCGGTCGCGGGCGGCGGACGTGCTGCAATGTTTCCGTATGGACACCATTTAAACCGCTTCTTGCACCGCCGTCAAGTATTCTCTGTACGACGCGTCTCCAAAGCACACCAGCATGACCCGCCGCGGGAGGGGGTTCGCGGCCAGGAATGCGGCCGTCTCGCGGGCCGCAATGTGCGCCGCGCGGGGCACGGGAAAGTGATACACGCCCGTGCTGATGGCGGGTATGGCCACCGTATCCAACTCCTTGTCACGGGCGATCTTGAGCGATTCCCGATAGCAGCTCGCCAGCAGCTCGTCCTCCCCGGCTTGACCCCCCTGCCATACGGGCCCCACGGTATGGATCACCCACCGCGCGGGGAGCCGGTAGCCGCGGGTGATCTTGGCCTGCCCGGTCTTGCACCCGTGCAGCATGCGGCACTCCATCACGAGCTCCGGGCCGGCGGCGCGGTGGATGGCCCCGTCCACGCCCCCGCCGCCCAGCAGCGACGTGTTGGCCGCGTTCACGATGGCGTCCACGTCCAGCCTGGTGATGTCGCCCTGCACCACCTGGATGCGGGCGGAAAGCGGCTCGGTCATGTTGGATGCGATGCGGTGGACGAGGTTCGGTCGCGATCCGCGCGACATTCCGTGCTAAGGGACTAGCATCGAGCGGCTGTGCGGAGCCCGAGGCCCCCCCACCCGGGCTCGTAAACCTCGCCCACCCTCCCCCAAAACCCCTGGGGAGGGTTGATGCAGGGCGGAGTCCGTACCGGGCCGGGCGATGTGCCGGATCGGGTCGGGCGATGTGCTCGGCTCGGGCCGGTGGATGTGCCGGGCTCGGGCCGGTGGTTGTGTCGGGTCCCCGTCGGGCAGAGCGAATGAATTCGCCGCAACGAACACACGAAGTCCGCCTGCGCGGACTGTCCGTCACGAGTGAGTGCCACGCCACCGGCACAGTCCGTGGTCGAAGCAGTTGAAGCCCTGTTCGCAGAGCGCGTCAGCGCGAGACAGGGCTTAAGGCAGTCCCAGCGGCGGCTTTAGCCGCTCAGGACGGGGCTCCGTGCATCGACGGGGCTCCGTGCGTCGACGGGGCTCCGTGCATCGACGGGGATCCGCGCATCGCCGGGGCTCCGTGCGTCGACGAGGCTCCTTCCTGATCCGCCGACGCCTGATTTCGTTCTGGAACTCACCCGTACCGTCTCCGACCCACCCTCACGCCGCCGCGGCCGTCTCCATCCCCGCGTGGCGGCGCACGTCGCGCAGCTCCAGCCCGGCCGTGGTGACGAGCGCGGCGCCGGCATCCATCCACCGGCGCAGGCTTTCCGCCTCGGGCTCGATGCCCAGCCCCCACGTGGCGTCGGTGACGAGCGTCACGGGGACGCCGCGCACGGGCTCCAGCATCCCCTCCACGGCGCCCTTTACGCACACGTCGCGCGCCACGCCGATCATGTACACCTCCACGTCGCCGCCCAGGCGCTCGCGGAGGGCACGGACGAACGCGTCGGCGGCCGGGTTGCCTTCGAAGACGCTGAAGCGGCTCTTGTGGATGAACACGGGCCGCCGTTCGTCCACCGCGCGGCGGGCGACGGTCCGCGCGTCGGCGGGGGTGGCGTCGCGGGCGAGGACGATGGGGTCCGCGGGACGGATCTCGGCGATGATCTGCGCGCCCTCGCGCTCCTCCGCGTCGGGCGAGAGGCCCATGCAGTGCGGCGGATACGTGCCCTGGGTGGCGTCCGGCGCCACGGCGTCGATCTCCGCGTCGTCGTGCGCGTGCCAGTCGCCGGTGTAGACGACGGCGTCGCAGTTGGCGCGCATCCACTCCGCCGCCCGGACCAGCGCGGGGACGATCTGCGTGGCGCCGGCATCCTGCCCGTCATCGAACAGGTCGTGCACGTACAGCCGCCCGCCCTGCTCCGCGGGGAGCATGAAGTCGTTCTGCACGTCCACGATCCAGCCGATGCGTTTGGTTTGCTGCGTGCTCATATGCTTGCGCTCCCTGGCGAAGGGATGGGGTTGATCGGGCTTCGTAACTGCGGGTTACAGGGGACAGGTTACAGGGGACAGCCTGCAACTGCACCTGGACACTGCACTTCCGCAGATCCACTTCCGCACTCACGCACTCACGCACTCTTCAGATTCGGTCCCAGTCCACGCGGACGAAGCGCGGGTTGTCGCGGTAGC
>DATING010000727.1:0-12330 GCA_035474555.1 Longimicrobium sp.
CCGTGACTGCATGAATCGCGATCGTTCTCTCACCGGGAGAGGAACGCGGGTATCGGATACGAAAAAAGGAGCCGCGGCCTGGATCGTCCATCTCCACCGGCGGAGAGGACGGGCCGATGCGGGGATGACTCACCACCGCACCGGCGTTCCAGGGACGCGACTCCCGTTGCACCGCAAAGATACGGAAATGACGCGTTTCGTCAACCCGCGCGCATGCTCCTTGCGGCACTCTCCCGGCAGGCCCAAAATGTCCTGAAGCAAACATCCTGACCCCGCCTGGCCACCTGTCCGCGCCGGGCACCTTACGAAAAATGGCAAACCCGCCGAAAGGCGGGGACGCAAAGCCAACGAGGCTACCGCCGCACACCTGCGGCCATGCCGGTCGGGTTACCGAACAGGTGCTGCCCATGCGCACGCCGTCCCACGATCCCCAGTCCCCGTCCGCCGCGGCCGCCGCTGGCGGAGAGATCCTGCGCCGCCTCGCCGACTCGGCCGTCGCGCGGCTGGGGCTGCGCGCCTGCGCCATCGTCCCCGGCGCGGGCGAGGTCCCGCTGCACACGTCCGGCGCGCCGGAGCACCAGCAGCAGCTCCTGGACGTCATCCTGCACCACCACGCGGCGCTCCGGCAGGCTGCGGCGGGGGAGGCGCGCGCCCTCCGGCGCCCCGCCGGCGACTGGACCGGCGCATCCCCCGAATCCGCCTTTGCCGTCGTTTCCCTCGCGCTTCCGGAGGGCGAGCCGCTAGGCACCCTGCTGGCCCTTCATCCCGGCACGTGGTCCAGCGCGGAGCTCGTCGCCTTGCAGAGCCTGGCCGAGGCCGCCGTGGCGGAGCTGGGGTGCCGGCGCGAGACCGAGGCGCGGCAAAAGGCCGAGGCGCGGCTGCGGCTGCTGGAGCGGGCGCTGCACGCGGTAGACCTGGGCGTCACCATCACCGACGAGAACGGCCGCATCGTCTTCACCAACCCGGCCGAGGCGCAGATGCACGGCTACCGGGTAGAGGAGATGTACGGCATCCCCGCCCGCTCGCTGGCGCCGCCGGAGCTGTGGAGCCCCGAAACACGCGTGCCCACGCGCCCCATGCGCCGGTGGATGCGCGAGCGGATCAACGTCCGCCGCGACGGCACCCGCTTTCCCGTGCGCCTGTGGTCCGACGTGGTCGCCTCGGACGACGACGACCGGCCGCTGGGGCTGGTGACGTGGAGCGAGGACCTGAGCGAGCGCGCGGGGCTGGCGCCCCGGGGCCCGGAGACGGACCGCGACGCGCTCACCGGGCTGCCCAACCGCGCCGCCTTCCTGCGCGCCATGACGCTGGCGTGCGAGGCGCGCGGCGAAAAGCTGGGCGGCGGGTTCGCCGTGCTGTTCGTGGACCTGGACCGGTTCAAGACCGTCAACGACCGCCTGGGCCACGCCGCCGGCGACGCGTTCCTGGAGATCGTGGGCGCGCGGCTGGGCGCCTCCGTGCGCCCCACGGACATGGTGGCGCGCATCGGTGGGGACGAGTTCGCGGCGCTGCTCAACGGGGTGGAGCGCGAGCAGGACGCCGTCAACGTGGTGCAGCGCATCCAGCGGCTCCTTTCCGACCCCGTGACCATCGGCGACGCGGAGATGGGCGCATCGGCCAGCATCGGCGTGGCGTTGGGGTCCAGCGCACCCACGCCGGAGGGCATCTTGGCCGTGGCGGACCGCGCCATGTACCGCGCCAAGACGCTGGGCGCGGGGAACCACGGGTTCAGCGAGCCGGGCGTGCTGGCCCACGAAGAGGCCGTGCTGCAGGTGGAGCGCGACCTGCGCCGCGCCATCGCCCAGGACGAGCTCACGCTGCGCTTTCAGCCCATCGTGTGCCTGGCGGATGGGCGGCTGCAGGGGCTGGAGGCGCTCGTCCGCTGGAACCATCCCGCGCGCGGGCTGCTGGGCCCGCAGGCGTTCCTTCCCGTGGCCGAGGCGTCGGGCGTGATCGTGGAGCTGGACCGCTGGGTGCTGGGCGCGGCCGCGCGGCAGCTGCAGGCGTGGGAGGCGGATCCCCTCCTCCGCCTGGTCCCCGTGAGCGTGAACTTCTCCGGGCGCCACGTGGTGCATCCGCGCGTGGTGGAGGACGTGCAGCGCACCCTGCGCGAGTTCGGCGTGGAGCCGCGGCGGCTCATCATCGAGGTCACGGAAACCTCGTTCGTGGAGGATTTCCAGACGGCGGCGTCGGTGCTGGCTGCCCTGCGCGAGCACGGCGTGGGCATCTGCCTGGACGACTTCGGGACGGGATACTCGTCGCTGGGCTACCTGCGGCAGTTCGGCTTCGACCGGCTCAAGATCGACCGCTCGTTCATCCAGCGCATTGGCGACAGCGCGGCGGACGAGGCGATCGTGCGCAGCATCGTGGCGCTGGCCGAGGCGCTGAACCTTACGCTCACGGCGGAGGGGGTGGAGACCGCCGCCCAGCGCGCGGTGCTGCAGCGCCTGGGGTGCCGCGACGCGCAGGGCTTTCTGTTCGCCCGCCCCATGGACCTGCCCCAGCTCGCCGCCTGGGTGCAAACCGCCGTCTGATCCCGGGGATTCGGGCCGATTCCGCGCTCCGGCTTTGACAGATCGCAGAACGCGGAGGAGGCGAAGGGCACGGAGAACGGATTGAGAACGGCAAAAGCATTCTCACGCAGAGGGAACGGAGAGAACGGAGGAAAACTGCGAGTGCCTTGCTATTTCTCCGTTCCCTCCGTTCCCTCCGTGTGATCCCAACCCGTTGTCGTCTCCGCAGTTCTCCGCGTGAGAAGCAGTAGAACTCCGCACGCGCACCAATCCAGCACACTCCGCACGACCCCACACCCCGGCGGATACCTCCGCAAGACCCTACGCAGATTGGTCTTGCGGCGCGCGTGGCACGGCTGTTCCAGTACAGTCCTTACTTGATTCCCGCGAGGGCACCGCGCCCGGGGACATCGCCCGTTCGGACTGGCAGCGTTGACGACTCCGCCCGGCACCACCCATCCGCCCGCACCCAACGCCCTGCCCGCGCCGGCACCCGGCCCGCGCGGCGCACGCCCCGTCCGCCGCACCGCACCGCCGGGACGGGCCGGATGAGCGGCGGCACCACCCCCACCGAGGTGCGGCTGCGCACCATCATCGACTCGGCCCTGGACGCCGTCATCACCACGGACGCGGACAGCGTGATCACCGGGTGGAGCGCGCACGCCGAGACCATGTTCGGCTGGCGCGCGGACGAGGCGCTGGGCCGCACCCTGGCCGAGACCATCGTCCCGGAACGCCACCGCGAGGCACACGCGGCCGGCGTGCGGCACTACCTGCGCACGGGCGAAGGGCCCATCCTCAACGAGCGCGTCGAGATCACGGCCCTGCGCCGGGACGGGCGAGAGTTCCCCGTGGAGCTCACCGTGGCCGCCGCGCGCTGGGAGGGCGAGGTCATCTTCAGCGCCTTCATCCGCGACGTGAGCGACTGGCGCCGCGCGGAGGCACGGCTGGCGGCGGAGCACGGCGTCACGCGCGTGCTGGCCGAGGCGGGGACGGTGGAGGCTGCCGCCCAGCCCGTGCTGCGCGCCATGGGCGAGGCGCTGGGCTGGCCCGTGGGCTTTCTGTGGATGGAAGGCGACGGCCGCCTGCGCGTCGCGGCCGCGTGGCAGGCGGAGGATGCCGGCGCCGCGGAGGTCGCCGACGCCAGCCGCGCGCTCGCGTTTGCCCCCGGCGAGGGGCTGCCTGGGCGCGCGTGGCAGCAGGGCGAGCCGGTGTGGGTGCGGGACGCGGCGGCGGAGCCCGGCTTCGTGCGCGCGCCGCACTTCGCGGCCGCCGGCCTGCACGAGGCCATCGCCCTCCCCATCCAGGCCGGCGGGCAGGTGCTGGGCGTCATCGAGTTCTTCGGGCGGGAGCGGGGCGAGGCCGACGATGCGCTGCTGGAGATGGCGCGGGCCATCGGCAGCGACGTGGGGCAGGCGTTCCGGCGCATGCATGCGGAAGAGGAGCGCGACCGGGCCCTGGGGCAGACCCGCGCCTCCAACGAGACGCTGCGCGGCCTGAACACCCAGCTGGCCGCGCGGACGGAAGAGGCGGAGCGCGCCAACCGCGCCAAGAGCGACTTCCTGGCGGTGATGAGCCACGAGCTGCGCACGCCCATCAACGCCGTGCTGGGCTACACGTCGCTGCTGGAGATGGGGATCGCCGGGCCAGTCACGGACGAGCAGCGCAGCTACCTGGACCGCGTGCGCAGCAGCACCACGCACCTGCTGGGCGTCATCAACGACGTGCTGGACCTGTCCAAGATCGAGGCGGGGCGGATGGGCGTGGTGCGCGAGCCCGGGCGGGCCGCGCAGGCCGTCTCCGACGCCATCGGCTTCGTCACCACCCAGGCGGCGGACAAGGGGCTGGCGCTGGTGACGGAGTGCGAGGCGCCCGGCCCCGCCTACCTGGGCGACGGCGACCGCGTGCGACAGATCCTGCTCAACCTGCTCTCCAACGCCGTCAAGTTCACGGACGCCGGGCAGGTGACCCTCCGCTGCGGAACGGGGCGTCCCACGACCCTGTCGCGGCTGGAGGGACTCGGCCCGTGGGTGTGCATCCGCGTGGAAGACACGGGGCCGGGGATCGCGCCGGAGGAGACGGAGGCCGTATTCGAGCCGTTCGTGCAGGCCGAGTCGCCGCACACGCGCACGGCGGGCGGAACCGGGCTGGGGCTCAGCATCAGCCGCCGTCTGGCGCGGATGATGGGCGGCGACCTGACGCTGCAGACGGAGCTGGGCCGCGGCGCCTGCTTTACCCTCTGGCTCCCCGTGGCCGGCGCCGCGGACGCGGTGGAGGAGCCGCCGCCGCCCGAGCCCGTGCCCGCCGCCACCGGCGACGCAGCCGCCCTCCGCCAAGCCGGCGAGGCGCTGCAGCACGAGCTCCGCGAGATCATCCGCGGATACGTGGCGCGGCTGCGGGCGGACGCGGACCTCCCCGCCCGCGAGCTGAACGACGCCGAGCTGGAAGACCACCAGGCCACGCTGCTGACGGACATCGCGCAGTGCCTGGTTGCCCTGGCGGATGCGCCCGGCGAGGTGTCGCTGCTGCAGGACGGCACCGAGGTGCAGCGGCTGCTGGCCTTTCGCCACGGCGAGATGCGTGCGCGGCAGGGCTGGGACGATGCCGGCCTGCGGCGCGAGTTCGCCGGCCTGGGCGAGCTGATGCGCGCCACGCTGGAGCAGCGCGATCTCCCCGCCGAGACGTGGGACGTGCTCGCCCGCTTTCTCCACCGCGTGGAGGAGATTTCCGTCGCCGCTCTCTGCGCCGCCCGCCAGTCCACCGCGTCCGACGCGGCGATCCCGCCTCCCGGCTGAGCGGCCGGCGAAGGACGATTTCGTGTCCAGCACGGCACGTATGTCCTCGCGCTCCAGGTCGGGGTAATCGGAAAGGATTTCATCCGTCGTCATCCCGGAGCGCAGCAGTTCCCGAATCATCTCCACGGGGTAGCGCAATCCGCGGATGGTCGGCTTTCCGTGGCAGACCGCCGGATCGACGGTGATGCGATCTCGCAGCGAGCTCATCTATCCATTCCCTGGAGAGCGGTTGGACGGACCGATTCACGGAAAAGTAGCGGCATCGATCCCGTCCGTCAGTGGCGGGACGGGACCGGGCGTGGTGAGAGTGGATGGATGACGTTAGTTTCCGCGCCCCGGCAATCATGGGCGGCGCGGCTCACCCGAGCCGCGCCGCCCGTTTCGCGCACTGCCGGAACGCTTCGTGAAGGGGAGGCCCGCCTTCCCCGAAGCGGATGCCGGGCAGGGACTTGGGCGGTGCAGTCCGCGCAGGCGGACTTGCGCCTTTCCAGCGGCGAATCCATTCGCTCCTGGAGGATGGGCATCGGCGACGATCGCTGGACTACGGCCGCCCGCGCACGATCGAGATCTCGGATCCGCAAGCACATAGACGGATGATGACGGACGACAGCACGCAGACGATGGACGTGGAGCCCCAGCCCACCGAGGCGGAGCAGGCGGAGGACCAGGCGGCGGACGCGGCGCCGGCCGTGGAGCAGCTCAGCGACTCCGAGATCGCCGCCGAGGCGCAGCCCGCCGACGCGGACGAGGGCTCGCACGGCGCGTGGACCGGCGCGTGGATCGACTACCCGGGCGAGGACAACGGCCCGCACCACACCGTCGTGGGCACCATGAAGGCGCTGGCGCAGCTGGAAAGCCCGCAGCTGGGCAACCGGCGCGACATCCTGGTCTACCTGCCGCCGTCGTACACCACCTCGCAGCGCCGCTACCCCGTCATCTACATGCACGACGGGCAGAACCTCTTCGACCGCGCGACGAGCTTCGGCGAGGAGTGGGAGGTGGACCAGACGCTGGAGGCCGCCAGCCGCGACGGGCTGGAGGCCATCGTGGTCGGCATCCCCAACCTGGGCGAGGAGCGGCTCAACGAGTACAGCCCGTGGATGGACGGCCGGCACAAGCAGGGCGGCAAGGGCAACGCGTACCTGGACTTCATCGTCAACACGCTCAAGCCCATCATTGACCGCGACTTCCGCACCATGCCCGGGCGCGACAGCACGGGCATCGCGGGGTCGTCCATGGGCGGCCTCATCAGCCTGTACGCCTTTTTCAAGCACCCGCAGACGTTCGGGTTCGCGGGGGTGATGAGCCCGGCGCTGTGGTTCGCGGGGGGCAGCATCTTTCCGTTCATCAAGGAGCGCACGTTCGTCCCCGGGCGGCTGTACCTGGACGTGGGCACCAGCGAGGGGAGCGAGGAGCTGCACGACGTCCGCCGCCTCAAGGAGATCCTCACGCAGAAGGGCTACCGCACGGGCCACGACCTGTTGTACGTGGTGGAGATGGGCGGCCAGCACAACGAGCGCGCCTGGGCCCGCCGCCTGCGCCGCGAGCTGCACTTTCTCCTCGGCGTCCCGCAGCCCGTAAAGCCCACCCCGCGCGGGATGGAGCCGCTGTAAGGAACGGAAGTGCGAAAGTGCGAAAGTGCGAAAGTGCGTGAGTGCGTGAGTGCGTTTTGGGTGTCGGCGCAGGCCGACAGCGTGAAGTTGTAGCCGCGAATTCATTCGCTCCCGGGCTGCCCGCGACGCTGCCTGCCGCCGACGCGCGCTCACCCGATCCAATCCGCACCGGCCCATCCAGATTCTTTGATGATGCGTAAGTCGACCAAGCCAAAGACCGTGCGGATCACGCCGCCGGAAGCACCGGAGACGGACGAGTACGCGGCGGACGCGCCGGACCTGCACGGCAAGTTCGTGCACGAGGACCTGCGGCTGCGCGACGCGGACCTGTCGGAGGCGTCCGCGTCGGCCGTGCGGCTGGAGCGGGTGGTGATGGAGCGCGTGGGGCTCGCCCGCGCCAACCTGCGCAACGCCGTGGTGCAGGACGGGCGCTTCGAGGGGTGCGACGCCGCCGGCAGCCGCTGGGACCACGCGCACCTGGCCCGCGTGGAGATGGATGGATGCCGGCTGCTGGGCGCCGGCTTCTCGCGCGCCACGTTCAGCGACCTGCGCGTGCGCGAGGCCAACGCCGAGATGGCGATGTTCATCGGCGCCACGTTCACCGCCGCGCGCTTCGAACGGTGCAACCTCCGCGGCGCCTCGTTCGAGGGCGCGGACCTGCGCAACGTGGCCTTCGTGGACTGCGACCTGCGCAACGCCGACCTGCGCGAGGCCAGGCTGGAGGGCACGGACCTGCGCGGCTCCAGCATCGCCGGCGTGGCGCTGGACCTGGGCAGGCTGCGCGGCTTGGTCCTGGACCCCGCGCAGGCCATGGACGTCGTGGAGCAGATGGGCATCACCATCAAGCACGCGGACGAGAACGAGGCGTAGCGCGGGGTGAAACGCGGGTGGCGGATGGCGCGTAGGGCGGAGTGTCGCTCACGGACCCACATACAGGAGCCGCCCGATGGACCCGAAGAACCCGCAGCACCCTTTCCCGCAGGCGCTGGTCGATGCCGCGCGCGATCCCGCGCGCCAGGACCAGACCGTCGCGGTGGAAGGGACCGCCTTCCGGCTGCAGTTCGACCCGGAGCCCGGCGTGGACATGCGCGTGGAGGCCGTGGAGGCGCCCGACCACACGCGGAACACCCTCTTCCACGCCACGGACGAGCGGCCTGCGTCGTATCCCCCGGAGCTTCCGTTCCTGCCGGGACTGGCAACGTCCGTGTTCGTCTTCCCCGGCGGCGCGGACGCGGGTGCATCCATCATGTGGAACGTGCCCGACGTGGAGGGCGCCCTCGCCGAGCTCCGCGCCCAATGCGCCGCGGACGGCTGGGCCGAAGAGGCCGAAGGCGGGCTGGATTTTCTTCCCGGCTTACGCATGCTCAACTTCGAGCGTGCGGATGGCTCACAGCGCGTGCTCCACGTCACCTCCAGCGGGGGCGGCACGATGATCTCGCTGGTGCAATCGCGCGACTGACCCGCCGCGACCCGGCAGCACAATCCGATGAACGAAGCCCCGGCCCTGCATCCAGGGCTGGGGCTTTTTCGGTCGATCCGCCGCCGTCCCGATCAGGCGGAAGGCAGCGCCCGCGGATCCGCGTCCAGGGCACGCCAGCGCGGGAGCGTGCCGGCCAGGAACGCCACGCCGGTGATCAGCGAGACGAGCGAAAAGACGACCATGCGCGGCGCCCCGCCCGCCCCCAGCTGCGCGACCTCCACGAACACGGCGAGCCCCCGCAGCGTGAACACCGCCCCGATCGCGGCCAGCCCCACGCGCAGCAGCGGCAGGCGCCGCACGTGTCCCGCTCCGGACAGCGCATACACGCCGAACGCCCCGAAGACCACTACCAGCACGGCCGTCATCAGGTCGGGGACGGCGGAACCGGCTGCCTCGGCCCGGCCCAGGTCCGGCGCACCCAGGTACGTGTAGGCATCCGGCCCCATGAAGATGGCGGCCGCGTGCAGCAGCGCAATCCCGAAGCACAGGGCGGCTGCGAGGGTGAGCCAGCGGGAAGACGCGTTCATGCTTCTGTGCGTGAGGGCGAAGCGGATGGCATCCGCGTATCACGCTGCCTCGCGGCCCGGCCGCACGCAAGGGCCACGACGCACGAAGCCCCGGCTCTGCACCCAGAGCCGGGGCTTTCGTCGTCGCGGATCAGGTGTGCTTCTTGGCCGAGGGGCAGACCTCGTGCTCCGGGTCCCACCACAGGACCCGCAGCACGCCGCCGTCGCGGAGGCCGATGATGCGGCGCCGTCCGGTCACCCGCACCGAGTAGACCTGGTCCACGTCGTCCTGCTGGATGGTGACCAGCCGCTCCCGTGCCGGTCTGCTCAGTGCGGACGTCTCGATGAAGTGGCTGCCGGTTTCGGTGATGGCGTGCCAGGTCATGGATTCCAGCTCCCGCATGCGCTGAAGCACCTCCCGCAGCGAATTTCCGCCGAGCGCGCTCCAGCACCAGGGGCCGCCCAGGTCCACGATCCGGAACGCCCAGAGCGGATACTGCCCCGCGTAATCCGGGGCGTTGCCGCGCGGGATCTTGCGGTTCTCCGCCCCATACGCAGACCGGGGCGCCTTGTGGCCACCCCGGTGCGCAAAGGGCGAGGAAGGCCGCTTACTCGGCCTCTCCCCCATCTGCCTGCAAGCTGCTGTAGTACTCGCTCATGGACGCGAGTGTGATCTCGTGGTTGCCGCGCACGCCTTCCGGCAGACCCTCACGCGCGAGTCGCCACGGATCTTCCATGTGCGTCATGTCGCTGAGCGTCTGGGCGTTGCGCCATCCGTAGTACCCGAGCACCGCATCCACCGTGCTCCGCTGCTCCTCATCCAGCGCGGCGGGATCGCCCTTGGGCCAGCTCCGCACGTCGAACTGGCCGCGGTGCAGGTCGTAGAGCTCGCGGACGACCGGGCCGTTGGCCCACGCCTCGATGCGCTCGGGGAACAGCGGCCGGTCATCCCAGACCGTGGACCAGGCTTGGGCGTAGTACACCAGCTTCTGCAGCTTCATGGCGGAGAGCGGGGCCTGCTTGCTCAGGATGTACGCGGCCACGTCGTGCGCAGAGACCATCAGCCTCTCCTTTCCACGCCCAGGATTGCACCGAACACACTCCGAAGAACAAATCTATTCGCAGCCGTCCAGTCCGTCAAGACAAGCCGCGGAGATGAACAAAGGGACACCATGCACGAAGCCCCGGCTCCTCTGCAGGAGCCGGGGCTTCGTTTCGATCCGTCCACGTGGATCAGGCGAAGGACATCGAGTTCGCGTTGTGGTACTGGTTGGCGGCCTCGATGAACTCCTCGAACAGGCGGTGGGTGCCCTCGTGATCATCCAGCAGCATCTCCGGGTGCCACTGCACGCCCACCAGGAACTGCCCGTCGCGCGTGCCCTCCACCGCCTCCACGAGCCCGTCCGGGGCCCACGCCGTGGGCACCAGGCCCTCGCCCAGCCGGTCCACGGCCTGGTGGTGCATGCTGTTCACCATCGCCGTCTCCACCCCGAAGCAGCCGTGCAGCCGCGACCCGGCCGCAATGCGGATCTCGTGCGCCAGGTAGTCGCGCGCCCACCCCGCGCCGGGAAAGTAGTCGTGCTTGATGGAGCCCTCGAACAGGCCGGCGCAGTCCTGGATGAGCGTGCCGCCCGCGGCCACGTTCATCACCTGCAGCCCGCGGCACACGCCGAACACCGGCTTGCCGTCCTCCATGGCCCAGCGGGCGAACTGCAGCTCCACCGCGTCGCGCGGCGGGTCCGTGCGGCCGCACAGCTCGTGGCGCTCGGCGCCGTACGACCGGGGGTCCATGTCCACGCCGCCGGCGATGAACACGCCGTCCAAGCGCTCGTAGATGGCGCGCAGCGTCTCCAGGTCGTCGTCCAGCAGCGGCACCATCCACGGGATCGCGCCGACGGACGTGCAGGCGTGGAAGTACCGCTGGTTCATCACCCACGATGCCGGAAGGTCCTCCGGAATGCGGTCGATGGACTGCAGCGTCTGCGTGGCGATACCAATGACGGGGCGCTGATGCATGGACCCTAACCTTTGTACAAAACTCCACTTACGAAAAACGGTCCCGCCGCTGGTGGCAAAATCGGGACCGTGCAGAAAGATGGCGCATCACCTGGATGTGAGCAACGTTTCCGTTACCCCGCACCGACGCATCCGTTTCCCAGCCGGGAAAAAGATGCCGATTTCCTTGCCCTTTCGCCCGACGCCACGAGGCGCGGGGAATCCCCTCGCCTCCCGGTTGTTTTCCTGAGGGAGGCGCCGACGAATCCCTCCCGTGCCACACACTCCGGCGCCGACCGAAGGATCTACTTCGCCCCACCCAAGACCGCCGCTCCCGTGCACGTCCCTCAGTCGCGCACGGTGCGTCTCTAACTGCGGGCTCTCGGGAAGATCGTGCCGCGGGAGGGGACAGGGCGCGAGGGCCGGCGTCGATCACGGGACAGGAGATCCTTCGGTCGGCGCCATGGATCCAGATCGGGACGGTACCGGCGGCGCCTCCCTCAGGGAAACAAGCCGGGGCGAGTCCCACGAGGACGCAGCACATCCCGCGGCAAGCGGGCGTGAGCCGCCACGCCTCAGCGCATCCCGGCGGGCAAGCGCGACGGGGGGAGCTCGTGCGCGGGCGGGGCGGCGGGCGCGGCGGCGGAGTCGTCGTGGCGCACGTGGTTCACGGGCGACCCGCCGCGCTTCCCCAGCACCAGGTCCGCATACCCGTTGGACGGGTCGCCGCCCTTCTTGCGGATGCGGGCCACCGTTCCCGGACCGCGGTTGTACGCCGTCAGCGCCTCCTCCGCGTCGCCGTCGTAAACCGCGATCAGCTCCTTGAGGTAGCGGAATCCCAGCCGCAGGTTGGTGTCGCGGTCCAGCAGCTGCTTACGGGTGATGCCCGGCTGAAGGAACTCCGCCGTCGCCGGCATCACCTGCGTGAGCCCCAGCGCGCCGGCCCAGCTCTCCGCGTCCGGCTCGAACGCGCTCTCCACGCGCACCAGCCGGAACGCCAGCTCCGTCTGCAGCCCCTCCGCACGGGCCGCGCGCTCGATGGCATCCGCCAGATCCATGGAGATGCCGTAGCGCCGCGCGTACGCCGCCACCTCCCGGTCGCGCGCCTCCGCCGCGCGCACGGACGCCAGCGCGGCGGACACGTGCCCCCACGCGGCGGCGGCCACGGCGCGCGTCGGCGGCAGCAGCGCCAACACCAGCACCAGCCCCGCGACCAGCCACGGCCGCGCCCCCACCGGCGCCAGCACCGCGCGCGCGGACCGTCCGCCCCGCGCACGGGGGCGGCGGGGCGCAGGCTTCCGTTTGCGCGGGGGAGACGTGCGAGCCACGGGTACTCCGGGATGCTTCGGGTTCAGCGGGAACGACACCAAGCTAAACACATCGCGGCCGCCGCGGAACGGGTTCGTTCGGCGCGGCGGCCGCAAGCGC
>DATING010000728.1:0-13836 GCA_035474555.1 Longimicrobium sp.
ACCAGCGCGTGCTCGCCGAAGCGGTGCACGCCCTCCGGCAGGGGCACCTCCGCCGCGTCCGGAAAGAGCCCGTGGACGTCCGCCGACACCTGGTCGGGGTTGCCGGACATCAGCTCCCACACGGGGCCGATCATCCGCCCCTCCAGCTCCACGGCGCCCGTGCGGTCCAGGATGGTGGGCGGATGGTCGAAGAAGGACGGTTCTGGCGACGGTGACCCCGCCGGCGCGTACCACCCGGCCACCTCGCCGTCCACGATGAGCACGCCGGATCCGCCCCGCCGCGCCCGCCACACGTCGCCGCTGCCCCACGCGGGGACGGCGCGCGTGGAGAGGAACAGGCGCTCGCCCTCCTGCGGCGCGTCGGCGTAGCCCAGCACGGGGGGCGAGTCTTCTTCCGTGAACCCGGCCAGGTGCTCCGCGCCCAGGTGCGCCACGCAGCGTGCCTGGAAGGTGCGCTCCGCCCGCTGCCGGACGGTGAGCGCCCCGAAACGAAGCTCGCCGCCCGGGCGGGTGAGGGCGAACGGCTCCCACGCGCGCGAAACGGCGTCGTCGAACAGGATCAGCTGTAGCATCAGTGGAGTGCGTGAGTGCGTGAGTGCGTCAGTGCGGAAGTGGCTCCCTCAGCGGCGGGCGCTTTGCACGATCCGGGCTAACGGTCGGCGCAGCGTTCGTCAAAGGCAGAGTGCGTGAGCGTGGTCCAAACCACTCACGCACTCACGCACTTCCGCACTCACGCACTTGGCCGTCTCAGCCGAGCGTCCGCAGCCCTTCCGGAAGCTGCTCCAGCAACTGCTTCAGGTCCGGCGCGCGGGCGCGGTCGGCCACGAAGGTCACCCCGGCGGTGCGGACCACCACCAGCCCCTCCACGCCGAACGCAACCACCGGACCGTCGTCGGCATACAGCACCGACCCGTGCGTATCCACCGCGTACGCCTCGCCCATGAGGACGTTGCCGGCCGCGTCCGCGGGTCGCGTGCGGAGCACGGAATCCCACGCGCCCACGTCGTCCCACGCGAAGGTGGCGCGCACCACGCCCACCCGGTCCGACCGCTCCAGCAGCGCCTCGTCGATGGAGATGGTGGGCGCCAGGCGGAAGAACTCCTCCGTGCCCCCCTCGCGCAGCACGGGGATCAGCTCGCGGAATCCCGGCGCGTGCCGCTCCAGGCCGTCCAGCAGGTCCGCCACCCGCCAGACGAAGAGCCCCGTGTTCCACAGGTGCACGCCGGACGCCAGGTACTGCTCAGCCACCTCGCGCTTGGGCTTTTCCACGAACTCCGCCACGGCGTTGCCGGGCTCCGGGTGCGTGTCGCCCTCCAGCGAGTCCAGCGGCGGGCCCACGCGGATGTAGCCGTACCCCGTCTCCGCCCGCGTGGGCGGCGCGCCGATGGTGAACAATCGCCGGTGGCCGGACGCCAGCGCCGCCGCCCGCGCGATGAGGGCGCGAAAGGCCTCGGGGGGATGGATGACGTGGTCCGCGTGCAGCGACACCATCACCGCGTCGGGGTCGCGCCGCTCGATCTCCGCCGCGGCCCAGGCCAGCACCGGCGCCGTCCCCGCCGCCCGCGGCTCCAGCAGCAGGTTGCCGGGGCCCAGCTCCGGGAGCGCGGCCAGGATGGGCTCCGCCAGGTGCGCGCCCGTGAGGATGCGCAGCCGCTCCTGCGCGACGAGCGGCGTGATGCGCTCCACCGTCTCGCGGATGAGCGGCGTGTCCGACGCCAGGGGAAGCAGCTGCTTGGGACGCCGGGGCGTGCTCACGGGCCAGAAGCGCGAGCCCACCCCGCCGGCCAGGATCACCGTCCACAGGTGCGGGTTGGCGGACGAGGACGCGTCCGTCACGCGCCGTCCTCGCCGTCCGTGGCCGGGCCGCCGAACAGCTCGTCCACCCGCGCCAGCAGCTTCTTGGGGCTGAACGGCTTGGTGAAGAAGTCCGTGGCCCCCAGCTCGATGGCCTGGCGCCGGTCGGCGTCCTGACCCTTGGCGGTGAGGATGATGATGGGCGTGTCGCGCCGGTGGGGCAGGCGGCGGGCCTCGGCCAGCACCTCCAGCCCGGTGGCGTGGGGCATCATGATGTCCAGCAGCACCACGTCGATGGGCTCGGGGCCGTTGAGCTCCTCCAGGGCGGCGCGTCCGTCCGCCACCAGGGTGACCTCGTAGGGGCCCTGCTCCAGCTTCATCTGGATGATGCGGCCGATGTGCGGCTCGTCGTCGGCCACCAGCACGCGGCGGGGGGCCCGGGATTCGTCGGGGTTCATCGCTCGGCTGCGAAGGGGTCCGGGGCGGTGGCGGGGGAACCGCGGCCCCGGCGGCGGGGTTGTACGCGCTTCACACCAGGCCGGCCAGCTCGCCGCGGCGCTCCGCCAGCTCGCGCAGCAGGGGCGCAAAGCCCACGCCGTCGCGCAGCAGCACGGCCAGCAGCAGGTCCGCCGAGAGAACGGCGACGAGCGCCACGCCGTTCTCCAGCTTGAGGACGACCGTCTGCACGTCGCCCAGGCCGGCAGCCTGGCCCAGCCCGGCCGCGGCGGCGGCCACGCCGGGTGCCATGGCGCTCACCGTCTCGGCGTCCAGCCCGGCGCTCCCGGCGTGCTGGATGAGCAGGCCGTCGCGGCCCAGCACCAGCACGTGGTCCACCCCGGGGTGGGCGCCGAGGGCGGCCAAGGCTGTCTCCAGTGGGGGCATTCGGGCGTTCTCCGCTGCGGGAATCCGGGGTCCATGGACGGCGAGCAACGTACCCGCGCGCCCGCGCCCGCGTCAACCCTGTCCGTCCCCCGCGCACGTTGACGCCGGGGGCCGCCGTTCCGTAAGTTTACCCCTGCGTCCGCCCTCGCGGCGGCGCCTTTTTTTCACGGGTCGCGAGCCGCGCGCGTGCGCGGGCGGCCGTCCGTACCGTAGGAGTGTTCCCGTGCGTCTGCGCTTCATTGCCCTGCTTGCCTCCCTGTTCGCCTTCGCGCCCCTGCTGTCGGCGTGCGACGACGGCGGCCTGCTCGCCGAGCTCGTCCTGAGCCAGGACACGGCCGTCATCGGCCTTCCCGGCGGCAACGCCACCGGCTCCGCCATCGACATCGTGCGCGCCGGCGGCGACTTCGACCTGGTACGCAACCCGGAATCGCTGGCCGACGCCGAGCAGTGGGACCTCGCCCTGCGCAGCACGGCCTCGGGGCTGGTGTTCCGCCCCTTCGCCCCCGTGGCGTCGGGGCTGCGCGGCGCCGAGATCGCCGTGGCCACGCGCGGGTTCGACGCCATCGAGGACGCGCCCCGCGGCAACGCCACCTACTCGCGCGAGCCCGTCCCCGTGACGGCCAACGGCGTGTACCTGCTGCGCTCGCGGCAGTTCAACAGCAGCGGCGTGCTGTGCCTGAAGTACGCCAAGATGCGGGTGCTGGAGCTGAACGCCGCCGCCCAGACGGTGCGCGTGGCGCTGGTGATCAACGAGGGCTGCGACGACGAGCGGCTGGCGGACGACTGATGCTCGACGCCAAGCTCATCCGGCAGGACCCCGGCGCCGTCCGCGCCGGGCTGGCCGCCCGCGGCAAGCCGGCGGAGACGGACGCCGCCGTGGAGCGCGTGCTGGCGCTGGACACGGAGCGCCGTGCCGCCATTGCCGAGGGCGACGCCCTCAAGGCCCGCCGCAACGCCGTGAGCCTTGAAGTGGGCGAGCGCAAGCGGCGCAAGGAAGACGCGGACGACCTGATCGCAGAGATGCGGCAGGTGAACGACCGCATCCGCGAGCTGGACACGGGGCTGCGCGAGACGGAAGGCAGCATCGACGACCTGCTGCTGCGCCTTCCCAACCTTACGCACGCGTCCGTGCCGGCGGGCGGGGAAGAGGCCAACACCGTCGTCCGCAGCTGGGGCGAGCCGCGCACGTTCGACTTCCAGCCCCGGCCGCACTGGGAGCTGGGGGCGGAGCTGGGGATGCTGGACCTGCCGGCGGGGGCCCGGGTCGCGGGGAGCGGCTTTCCCCTGTACACGGGGATGGGCGCGCGGCTGCAGCGGGCGCTCGTCAACTTCTTCCTGGACCTGCACACGCGCGAGCACGGCTACACGGAGGTGGAGCCGCCGTTCCTGGTGACGCGCGAGAGCATGCAGGGCACGGGGCAGTACCCCAAGTTCGTGGAAGAGGGCGACGCCTACGGGCTGCCGGAGGACGGGCTCTTCCTGGTCCCCACCAGCGAGGTGCCGCTGGTGAACATGCTGCGCGACGAGATGCTGGAGGCCAGGGGGCTTCCCGTGGCCGTGACGGCGTACTCGCCCTGCTTTCGCCGCGAGGCGGGCTCGGCGGGCAAGGACACGCGCGGGCTGCTGCGGGTGCACCAGTTCGGCAAGGTGGAGCTGGTGCGCTTTGAGCGGCCGGAAGACTCGTGGGACGCGCTGGAGCGGCTGACGGGCCAGGCGGAGCGGGTGCTGCAGCTGCTGGAGCTGCCGTATCGCGTGCTCCTGCTGGCGGCCGGCGACACGGGCTTCTCGTCCGCCAAGACGTACGACCTGGAGGTGTGGGCGCCGGGGGTGGATCGCTGGCTGGAGGTGAGCAGCGCCAGCAACTGCGTGGACTTCCAGGCGCGGCGCGCCAACATCCGCTACCGGCCCGAGCCGGGGGCCAAGCCGGAGTTCGTGCACACGCTCAACGCGTCCGGCGTGGCGCTGCCGCGCACGGTGGCGGCCCTGCTGGAGAACGGCCAGCAGCCCGACGGCTCCGTGACCGTTCCCGAGGCCCTGCGCCCCTACCTGGGCACGGACCGCCTGGTCCGGCCCTGACCCGTCCCGCGTGCCGGGGCCGCCGGAGCACGGCGGCCCCTTTCGCCCCCGGACATCCCATGCGGTACCACTCCCTCCTCGTCCGCGGGGCATGCGCCTCCCCACGCTGAACCGCCGCCACGCGCCCACCGCGCTCGCGCTGCTCGCGGCGCTCATCCTGGCGTGGTACCTGGTGTACAGCCAGATGCTGGTGCGCGAGCTGCGCCGCGACGCGCAGGTGCACTCGCGGATGGTGGTGCGCGTCTACGGCGCCCTGAGCGACACGGACGTGGACCCCGTGGGCACCCTCCTGGCCCTCTCGGGCGACATCCAGCGGCTGCGGGTCCCCATCGTCTACACGGACCAGGACGGCGTCCCCGCGTTCTGGGTGAACCTGCCGTTCGACGCCGTGCAGGGCGACACGGCCGACATGATCCGCGTGCTGGACTACGCCGACGAGCTGGCCGAGGACAATCCGCCCATCGTGGAGTCCGGCCTGGGCACCACCTTTTACGGCGACCCGCCGGCCGTGGCGCGGCTGAGCTGGATCCCCTGGCTGCAGGTGAGCGCGCTGGTGGGGCTGCTGGCGGCGCTGGCCTCGGTGATCCGCCACAACGTGCGCACGGAGCGCGAGCGCATCTGGGCCGCCATGGCGCGCGAGTCGGCGCACCAGATGGCCACGCCGCTGTCGTCGCTGGCGGGGTGGGTGGAGATCCTGCGGCTGCCGGACGAGGACCGCGAGCAGATGGCCACGCTCCCCGCCGTGGCGGCGGAGATGGAGGCGGACCTGGACCGGCTGGAGAAGGTGGCCCGCCGCTTCGAATGGATCGGGCGGCCCGTGCAGACGGAGTCGGTGGACGTGCGCACGCTCCTGCGGGTGCTGGAGCGCTACGTGCGCGTGCGGCTGCCGCAGCTGGGCAAGAGCGTGCAGCTGGTGGTGGAGGTGCCCGAGGGGACGCCGCCCGTGCTGGGCAACGCCATCCTGCTGGAGTGGGCGCTGGAGAACCTGATCAAGAACGCGCTGGACGCGCTGGCGGGCTCCGGCGGCACCATCTGCATCGAGAGCGAGGCGGCGGCGGAGCGGCGGGTGGAGATCCGGGTGATCGACGACGGGCCGGGGGTGTCGCCCGCGGTGCGCGCCACGCTCTTCGATCCCGGCGTGAGCACCAAGAAGGGCGGATGGGGCGTGGGCCTTTCCCTGGCCCGGCGCATCGTGGAGGACGTGCACGGGGGGCGGCTGCGGCTGGAGCCGTCGGACCGCGGGGCCCGGTTCGTGATGAGCCTTCCCGCCGCGCCCGAGCCGGAGCCGGCGGAGCCCCGCAAGCGCCTGCCCTGGGCGCGGCAGCGCGAAGGGGTGGAGGGGGTGGAGGGGGTGGAGGGACGGGCGGGCGGGTCGACGGGATAGGTCTGCGATAGAGGGCGCGGCCCGAGCCCCGGCGAATGAATTCGCGGCACCGAAAACGTGATGTCGGCCTTCGCCGACGGGTCCGGAACGAGGGAGTGCCGCGCGGATGGGCGGAGTCTGGCCCGTCTGCGACGGGAGCCCTCTCCCCCGCCGGCCTTTTCGCTCGTTCCTCGCGACGGCCGTCGACCCCTCCCCCAACTTCGGGGGAGGGGTTGTCGTGGGGCGGAGGTTGGCGCCCTGGGCGGGGCACGCGCGTGCACGGCTTTCTCCCCCTCTCCCGTACGGGGCAGGCAATCGAGGGTGCAGACAGGTCGTGTAGGGGAGAGGGGGCGGGGGGGTGAGGGTCTCCGCGCGATCCGGGCGAACCGGTCCGTTGCGGTTCTCCCCTCTCCGCGCGGCAGTTTGCGCGGGGAGGGGCCGGGGGAGGGGCGCCGTTGCGTGAGGGATGCGCGCCCGCAGGGCCGAGACCCCGGAGCAGGCGGCACAGCAGTATCGTGCCGGCTGCGGAGGGGGCTCGGCGCACTTGGGCACAGTTGTATCGTGCCCTAGTGCGCGCGCAGCCCGGCCCCCGCTTGCGGGGGACACGCCCAAATCCGGCAGTTTTAATCCGTTGCCGTTCGCAGTCGCAGTCGAAGTCGCAGTTTCGCGGTCGCAAAACTCGAGATCATCCTGATCCTGATTCAGCGTAGATGGCGTTCGACCTTTCGCACCTGAACCCGGAACAGCGCGAAGCGGCCTCGCACCTCGAGGGGCCGCTGCTCGTGCTGGCGGGCGCCGGCTCCGGCAAGACGCGCGTGCTCACCACCCGCATCGCGTGGATGGTGGACGAGATGGGCGTGGACCCCGGCAGCATCCTGGCCCTGACCTTTACCAACAAGGCCGCCGGCGAGATGCGCGAGCGCGTCCGCAAGGCGCTGGGGCGCGAGCCCACGGGGATGTGGATCGGCACCTTCCACTCCGTGGGCGTCCGCATCCTGCGCCGCGACGCGCCCCGCATCGGCTGGAGCCCCGGCTTCACCGTGTACGACGCGGACGACGCGGACGGGCTCACCAAGCGCATCATCCGCGACACGCTGAACCTGGATCCCAAGAAGTGGACGCCGCGGGCCGTGCACGGCGCCATCTCGGCGGCCAAGAACGAGCTCACGGGCCCGGAGACGTACGCCGACGCCGCGCGCGACCAGTTCGAGCGCATCGTGGCGGACGTGTACCCGCTCTACCAGAAGGCCCTGCGCGACGCCAACGCGTTCGACTTCGACGACCTGCTCGTCAAGCCGGTGCAGCTGTTCCGCGAGCAGCCGCACGTGCTGCGGCGGTACGCGGACCGCTTCCGCTTTCTGCTCGTGGACGAGTACCAGGACACCAACCGCGCGCAGTACACCTTTCTGCGGCTGCTGGCGGAGGACCACCGCAACCTGTTCGTGGTGGGCGACGACGACCAGAGCATCTACGGGTGGCGGGGCGCGGACATCCGCAACATCCTGGAGTTCGAGAAGGACTTCCCCGACACGGCCATCGTCCGCCTGGAGCAGAACTACCGGTCCACCAAGACGATCCTGGACGCCGCCAACCGCGTCATCTCGGAGAACGTCAACCGCAAGGGCAAGACGCTGCGGACGGACAACGCGACGGGCGAGCCGCTGACGCTGGTAGAAGCGGCGGACGAGATGGACGAGGCGCAGTGGGTGGCGGAGGAGATCCGCACCCGCATGGGCGACAACCCGGAGCTCACGCTGCGCCAGTTCGTCGTCCTGTACCGCACCAACTCGCAGTCGCGCGCCATGGAAGAGGCGCTGCGCCGCGAGGGGATGCCGTACCGGGTGATCGGCGGCACGCGCTTCTACGAGCGGCGCGAGGTCAAGGACGCGCTCGCCTACCTGCGCCTGGTCGCCAATCCCGCCGCGGACGAGGCGTTCCTGCGCATCGTGAACGTGCCCCGCCGCGGCATCGGCGACACGACGGTGGCGCGGCTGGCGGAGCACGCGGCGCGGCGCGGCATTCCGCTGCTGGCTGCGGCGGCGGAGGCGGCGTCGGTGGACGGCATTCGCGGGGGGGCGGGGAAGGCGCTGCCGGAGCTGGCGGGGCTCATCCAGAAGTTCGCGGCGCTCTCGGCGGCGGGGGGCATCTCGCTGGAGGCGCTGTTGCGCGAATTGATGCAGGAGTCGGGGCTGGTGGAGGCGCTCAAGGCGGAGGGCGCGGAGGGCAAGGACCGCATCGAGAACCTGGACGAGCTGCTCACGGGCGCCGCGGAGATCCAGCGCCGCCTGGACGAGGGCGACCCGGAGCTCACGTTCGAGATGGAGCTGGCGGGCGAGGCGGAGACGGCGGAGCAGCCGCGGCCGCTGGACGTGTTCCTGGCGCACGTGGCGCTGGTGGCGGACGTGGACCAGCACGACCCCCTGGCCGAGGCGGTGTCGCTGATGACGCTGCACAACGCCAAGGGGCTGGAGTTCCCCTTCGTCTTCATCACGGGGCTGGAGGACGGGCTGTTCCCCATGATGCGCGCCTACGACGAGCCCAAGGACCTGGAGGAGGAGCGCCGCCTGTTCTACGTGGGCGTGACGCGGGCCGAGCGCAAGCTGTACCTGGCGCACGCCAAGCGCCGGCGCCGCGCGGGGCAGTACATGGACAGCACGCCGTCGCCGTTCCTGGAGTCCGTCCCCGGCGACCTGCTGGACACGCGGCAGACGGCGCGCTTGATGGAGCGCTCGGCGTACCAGCAGCCGTGGAAGGGATCGCAGAACTACACCTCGCGCCGCGACCGCCTGTTCGGCGTGCCGGCGTGGAAGGCGCCGCTCTCCACCGCCAAGCCGTCCACGTACGACCCGGACGCCGACAGCGGCTACACGGTGGAGTACGACGATGCCGGGGACGCGCCGGCCCTGCGCAAGGGCGCCCGCGTGCGGCATCCCAGCTTTGGCGCCGGGACGGTGATGGAGATCAGCGGATACGCGGACAACGTCAAGGCCAGCATCGAGTTCGACAACGTGGGGCGGAAGCAGGTGCTGTTGAAGTACGCGAATTTGGAGCGGGAGTACTGAGGGGCAGGGCGGGGAACTGCGGGGGACAGGTTACAGGGGACAGGTTACAGCGGGCAGGGAATAGGGAATAGCCAGCAACGGCGGTCCCCGACGGGCAAGCGAATCCAGCCCGCGGCAAAGCGCGTACGTGATTGTGGAGCCCGGTCCGGAGCGATTCAGTTGCGGGTGGAGTTCGAAGGGGATTCGCGAGCTCCCGTCCGAGCGAATGAATTCGCCGCTGGAAATTCGCGAAGTCCGCCTTCGCGGACTGGATGGCCGCTCCTGTGCGAAGAGACCGGCGTCCGGCGAGGGCCACCGGCGGAGGCGTGCTCCGGTGCACTCCGGCGGCGTGCGGCACGAGCTGTCGGCGAAGGCCGACATTGCGGTCTATGCGGGTGTGCACCCCCGCCGGCCCCACACGCGGTTTGTCGAGCTTCGCTGCGGTGCACTCCCTCGACCGCGGCACGAGCCGTCGGCGAAGGCCGACATCACGTTTTCGGTGCCGCGATTTCAATCGCCGGGGACGGGGGACCGCCGGGCCAGGCTGATCCAGACCGCTTCTCCAGGCTGCCGTTTAGCCTGCGGGGCCTAATGGCCGCCGACCGGCTCGATCCAGATTCATCTACCAGCTAGATCATCGTGGCAGCAGCAGACGTGCAGGTCGCCGAGGAAAGCGGGACGCGCCCCAGGGCCGGCATCGGGCTCATGAGCGTGCTGCGCGTGGGCGGGCAGCCGCAGCCGGGTGACCGGCGCGAGCTGGTGTTCCTGGTGCACGGGATGGGGCGCACGCCGCTCTCCATGTTCCTGCTGGGCCGCCGCCTGGAGAGCACCGGCTACCGGGTGGCCAGCTTCGGATACCTGAGCACCACCGGGACCGTCGGCGACCTGGGCGCGGCGCTCGGACGCAAGGTCCACGAGCTGGCGGGCGAGGCGCCGTGCGTGCACTTCGTGGGGCACAGCCTGGGCAACATCATCGTCCGCTGGCTGCTGGCCCACGAGCGGCCCGCCCGCGCCGGACGCGTGGTGATGCTGGCGCCCCCCAACCAGGGCGCGGCCGCCGCGGACCGCTGGTCGCGCTGGGTCGGCTGGGCCCTGCCCGTCATCCACGACCTGGGAACCCGCGCCGAGACCCCCGCCCGCACCCTGCCGCTCCCGGCGGACGTGGACGTGGGCATCATCGCCGGCCTGCGGGACGCCAAGGTGCGCGTCCACGAGACGCACCTGGACGGCGCCCGCGACCACGCCGTCGTCCCCAGCTACCACACCTTCATCATGAACCGCGCGGACGTGCACCGGCTCGTCTGCGGGTTCCTGCGCGACGGCCGCTTCTCGGCCGCGGACGCGCAGCCGGACGCCGCGTAGCCGCGTGGCCATCCTTCTCCGCGAGTTCCGCGAATCCGACTACGAGACGGTGGTCTCCGTCTGGCACGCGTGCGGGCTCACGGTCAAGCCGTCCGACACGCTCCCCGAGCTGCGCAAGCTGGTGGACCGCAACCCGGGGCTGTTCCTGGTGGCGGAGGCGGAGGGGGAGATCGAGGGGACGGTCATCGGCGCGTGGGACGGGCGTCGCGCCTGGGTCTACCACCTGGCCGTGCGGCCGGATGCGCAGCGCCGCGGGACGGCGCGCCTGCTGATGGACGAGGTGGAGGGACGGCTGCGCGCGGCGGGCGCCACCAAGCTGAACCTGCTCGTGGAATCCGCCAACGCCGGCGTGGCCGACTTCTACCACAAGCTCGGCTTCGCACCCGACGACCTGCTGTTCATGGCCAAGGGGCTGTAGCTACTCCGCCGGGCGTTTGGGAAAGGCTTTCCGCACGTTCTCCCGCTGGTGCAGGATTCTCAGGACGTGCACACCCGTCCGCGTACGCCGATAGAAGATGCTGAAGGGGTTCGAAGCGAAGCTGCGCAGGCGCGGCCGGAGCTCTGCCCGTGCACGGCCCATCGTCGGGAACTCGGCAAGCTTCTCCATCACGGCGGCCAGTTGCGCGATGATGCGATCGCCCGCTTCGGGATTCCCGGTTTTCTTGTGGACGTAGAGTGCAGCGGCGACGAGATCCCGCCGAGCATAGGAAGAAAGAGTGTATACGCCCACGGCAAGTGTCGATGAGGATTGTCGTCGTGGGCGACGCTTCGCATGATGCCGGACACGATCTCGTCCGAAATCAGGTCAGGCGCGGCCGGTGAGCCGGCGAAATTCGGCCCTGGCTTGCTCCACGGCAAGGGGGCCAGGGATGAACTCGCCGCGCTCGTATTCGGCGATCGCGGGATCGAGCTGGGCACGCAGCGCCTCCAGCCGTGCTTGATGCCCTTCATCCTCACGCGCGACAAGCCGCAGTCCGTGCCGAACGACTTCGCTCGCCGACTTGAATTCGCCGGATTCGACTTTCCGCTCCACCAGCCGCTCGAGTTCGGGAGTCAGCGATACGTTCATACCAAGTTCATCTCACTAGGGATCGGTTGATCAGCCACCCTCAATCCTACGCCGATAACGAAGATTGTCAATCTTTGACATCGAGCAGCAACGAAAAAAGGCCGGCCGCTTCGAGAGCGGCCGGCCGGCCTTCGTTCGTCCCGCGGACCAGTCAGCCGATCAGCGGAAGCTGGCCTGCATCACGGGATTTCCGCCATCCAGGAGAACGTCGTGCCAGCGGGCGGAGCCACGTCGAAACGCACCGTGAAGCTGGTCGTCGTCGTGACGGGGTCCACCCAGAACCGCGTCGCCGGTGCGATGTTCCCGTTCAGGGTGACGGTGATGCCGTCCACCGTGGGCGCCCGGGCCAGCCCGTGCGGCACCGTTACCGCCGTGGTCGGAGGCGTCGTCGGAACCGTCGCCGTCCCGGAGCTCTCCGTGGGGTAGCCCACGTTGTGGCGCGCGGTAAACGTGACCGTGGCCGGGCTGAGGACCACCGCCGTGGTGTTGCCGCGCAGCGTGTTGCGCGAGAACTCCAGGTCCGCCACGGACCCGCCGTTCGCGGCCACCGCCACGAAGCCCCGGTCGCAGTCGGTCACGGTGTTGTCCACGATGGAGACGCTCGCGAGCGTGGCGCCGTTCATGTACACGTAGATCCCGGCGCCCTCCACCATCCCCGTGGTCGTTCCCGTCCTTCGCACCGCGTTCACCACGTTGTCGGAGATCCGGACGTTGATGGGGGCGAACACGCCACCGGCGGTGGGCGCGTAGCGTTCCACCCGGATGCCGCGCGGGTAGTTGGTGCTCGTGGTGTCCGCCCCGCTCTGCACTCCGTCGATCACATTTCCCTCGATGACGACGTTCTCGCCGCCGTACAGCAGGATGGCGGCGGAATTGGTCCGCATGTCCCGGACGATGTTCTTGGCGATCACGACGTTGCGGGTATTGAACCCGGCGGAGACGAGCGAGTTGTGGAGTCCCCGCGCGTCGTTGCCCCGGATCTCCACGTTCCCCGAGCCGGCGATGTAGATGGCGGGCTGCTGGATGGGAGCCACCCCCGCGGCGGCGGGCGTCTGCACGAAGACGTTGTCGATGTATCGGCCGCTGATGGCCAGCGCGCTCTTCTCCTGGATCAGCCCGCCGGTGGCGTCGCCCGGCGTCCCCACGTCCTGCAGGTAGTTGCCGGCCACGTAGGCGTGCAGGGACGACTGGTAGACGAAGTTCGCGTTGCCGCCCCCGCCCCCGCCCGTTACGCCGCGTACGTCGTTCCCCGTGACCACCAGCCGCTCCGCGACCACCTGGACCACACGGGCCACGTCCTGCCCGGGAGCATACCCGATGCCGTTGAGGTTTCGAACGTAGTTGTTGCGTACCGCCACGAACTTGCGTTCCCCGGGGGCCGCGAGCGGGTTGTTCGGGTCTTCGACCGCCTGCAGGCGCAGGCCGTACCGCTTGCAGTCCAGGATCCGGTTGTCGTCGAAGTGGACCGCGTCTGCCTTCACGTGTCCCACGACCACGCCCCCGGTCAGGCCGCTGAACTCGCAGCGGGAGATGTACAGCCCCCGCACTTCTTCCCGGGTCCCGCCACCGAGCTCCCAGCTGAGCGCGCTGGACGACGCGGCAAAGACGCAGTCGCGGATGACGACGTCGCCGGCCACGACGCCCGAGCCCGCGCCGTCCAACGTCGTGCCGAACTGCTCGAAGCGGATTCCCTCCACGGTCAGGGGAGCGCGGATCAGGCCGAACGTTCCCTGCGGCCCCGGTCCCACGATCGTGACGCCTCCCGGCGCCGCGCCGCGAAAGTGGAGGGGAGCATCGAGCTCGATCGGATCCCAGTCCACCAGCGGGTAGGTGCCTGCCGGGAAATAGACCTCCCCACCGCCGGCGGCGATGGCTGCGTCGATCGCAGCCTTTACTTCATCGGTGTCGTTGCCGCCGACGACGCCCGCGGCGTTGTAGGGGGCTTCCTTGACGTTGAACATGGTGCTTCCGGGTTGAGGCGGATGACGTAGTTTCCGCGTTCCGGCGAGCCGGCAGCGGTACCACGTCAAGCTCTACCCACCCCTCCGGGGAAAGATTCCAACCCTCATCACCGGGTACACGGGGGCGAAAAAAAGCCGGCGGCCCCCAGGGAGCCGCCGGCTTTTTTCTCATGTGTGCCCGGCATGGGCTGGAGCTTGGAGGTGCAAGTCCTCTGGGGAGTTGGTCGTAGCGACCCGAGCAAATGGCAAGGTGCTGAGCCGCGAGGACAGTGCTGAAAGAAGCCGCTA
>DATING010000729.1:0-1548 GCA_035474555.1 Longimicrobium sp.
ACGGCGGACGAGCTGGACGGCGTGCTGGCATCCACCTCCATCTGCTTCGACCTGTCCGTTTTCGAGCTGTTCGTGCCGCTGGGGCGGGGCGGGCGCGCGGTCATCGTCCAGGACGCGCTCGCGCTCCCCGGATCGACCGCGGCGGAGGAGGTGCGGATGATCAACACCGTGCCTTCTGCCATCGCCGCGCTGCTGAAGATGGACGGCATTCCGGCCGGCGTGCGCACCGTCAACCTGGCCGGCGAGCCGCTCAAGCAGGAGCTGGCGGATGCGCTGTATGCGGTGGAGGGCATCCAGCGCGTGTACGACCTGTACGGCCCGTCGGAGGACACCACGTACAGCACGTGGACGCTGCGGGAGCCCGGCGGCGCCGCCAACATCGGCCGCGCCATTGCCAACACGCAGGCGTACGTGCTGGATGCCGCGCTGCGCCCGGTGCCCGTCGGTGTCGCGGGCGAGCTGTACCTGGGCGGCGCCGGCGTCGCGCGCGGCTACCTGGGCCGTCCGTCGCTGACCGCCGAGCGCTTCGTTCCCGACCCGTTCTCGGCGGATGCCGGCGCGCGCCTGTATCGCACGGGCGACGCGGTGCGCTGGACGGCGGACGGCGTGCTGCAGTACCGCGGCCGGCTGGACGCGCAGGTAAAGGTGCGCGGCTTCCGCATCGAGCTGGGGGAGGTCGAGGCCGCCCTCCGCCGGGCGGGCGTGGCGGAGTGCGTGGTCGTCGCGCGCGAGGACGTCCCCGGCGAAACGCGGCTCGTCGCCTACGTCGCGGGCGATGCGGACGTGGACGAGCTCCGCGCGTCGCTCCGCCGCACCCTCCCCGAGTACATGGTGCCTGCCGCGTTCGTGGTGCTGGATGCGCTGCCGCTCACCCCCAACGGCAAGCTGGACCGCAAGGCGCTGCCCGCGGCGGAGTGGGAGCCGGCGGCGGATACGTACGTGGCGCCGCGCAACCCGACGGAGGAGGTGCTGGCGGGGATCTGGACGGAGGTGCTGGGGCGGGAGCAGGTGGGCGTCAAGGACAACTTCTTCGAGATCGGCGGCCAGTCGCTGCTGGCCGCGCGGGTGGTCTCGCGCATCCAGGACGCGCTGGACGTGGAGATCGGCGTGGTGTCCATGTTCGAGCACGCGACCATCGACGAGTTCGCGCGCCTGCTGTCCGCGTCCCCCGCCTCCAGCGTGGAGAGCTGGAATGCCGCGCCGGTGCCCGGCTCCGCGTCCAGCCCCCAGCACCTGCTCTCCGTGATGGACGAGCTTTCCGACGAGGAACTGGACCGCCTGCTCGCGGGGGATCTGGGCGACTGACTGCACGGAAGCGTGCCCGCGCGAGATCCGCATCACCATGCCCATCGATAAGGTGAAGAAGCGATCCTCGAGGGGCTCGCGCGACATCCCCGTCCGCCAGCCCGCCACGTCGCACAAAGGCTGAGCGGCGGCGGCTTGGAAGCCATGATATCACCGGTCCCGCGGCGAGATGCTGCGAGGCCGGTTGCTTGTCGAAGCGGCCACAGGATCGGCGGGGCGATGTTTACTGATAACGCAACGGAC
>DATING010000730.1:0-5438 GCA_035474555.1 Longimicrobium sp.
GCGAAGCAACCTGGTGCCCCCGCTCATCCAGGCCCGCGGCGACCGCGACGTGGCGCTGCAGGAACTGCGGCGGCTCACCAACCTGCCGCCGGAGCAGCCGCTGCGCCTGAGCACGGAGCTGGACCCCGCCGCCGTCCGCACGCTCTCGGAGCAGATGGCGGGCGCCGCGCTGGTGGATTCCGCCGCGCTCGAAGCGCTTCCGGCCGTCCGCGCCGCGCGGCTGCGCGCCCTGGCCGGCGATGCCAACGCGCGCGCGGCCAGCGCCGCGCGGCTCCCCACCGTCTCGGTGAACCTGGTGCAGGGCTACCAGGCGTTCCCCCTGGACTGGAGCCTTCCCGTGCGCTCCGGCGGGCTGGAGACGGTGGATTGCCCCGACGGCAGCGAGGCCGGGCGCGTGTGCACGCAGCAGAACGGCGGCTGGTTCAGCGACCGGTCGCTGCAGGTGGCGGTGAACTGGCCCGTGTGGGATGGCAACCGCGCCCGCAACGACCTGCGCCAGGTGCGCGCGCAGGCCGCCATCGCCGACCTGCAAGCCCTACAGGCGGCGGAGAACGCCCGCGCCGACGCCTCCCGCGCCCGCACGCGGATGGACGCCGCCCGTGCCACCTTCGACGCCGTGCGGCAGACGGTGGCCGAGGCCGAAGAAGCGTTCCGCCTGGCCTCGCTGCGCTACACGCGCGGGCTGGGGACGCAGCTGGAGGTGAGCGACGCGCAGCTGGCCCTGCTCACGGCGCGCACCAACGAGGCCCGCGCCACGTTCGACCTGTACCTGGCCAGCGCCGAGCTGGCCCGCGCGCTGGGCCGGCCCGTCCCGGCGCCGTAACGGCAGTGCGAAAGTGCGAAAGTGCGAAAGTGCGAAAGTGGCGCGCGGGCAGGGTGCCGGTGTGTGACGGGGTGTCCGCGGAAGCGGACAGCGTGAAGTTGTAGCCGCGACTTCAGTCGCTCCCGGGAGTTGCGGGAGATCGTCGCGAACGTGACGGCGGCGGGGTGCCAGGCCTCGTGCCTTATCTACTGAACTGACTTTGTCGATTCGATCGATGGATACCAATCTGCGCATTCCGCTCCGGGCGGCCGCCGTGGCCGTCCTGCTCGCGTCCGCCGCCGCGTGCGGGGGCGAGGCGGGCGCCGGCGGCGGGGGACGGCCGGGGGGCGGCGGGCCCAGCGTCACCCTGGCCGCCACGGACCTGGCGGCGCCGCGGCGCATGGCGCTGGAGGATGCCATCGCCGTCACGGGCAACCTGGAGCCGCTGGAGCGCGCGGAAGTGCGCTCCCGGCTGGAGGGCGACGTGGAGGGCGTCTACGTCCGCGAGGGCGAGGCCGTCCGCGCCGGGCAGCTGCTGGCGCGCTTCGACGCCGGCGATCAGGCCGGCAACGCCCGCAGCGCCGACGCCGACGTGGCCGCCGCCCGCAGCGAGCTGGGCACGGCCGAGTGGACGCTGGAGCAGAACGCCGAGCTGCACCGCGAGGGCGCCATCCCCGAGCGCGACGTGCGCGTGGCCCAGCAGGCCGTCGCCGCCGCCCGCGCCCGGCTGGCCGCCGCGCAGGCCCGCTCCGGCAGCAGCCGTCGCGAGGTGGGCGACACCCGCGTGGTGGCCCCGTCCGCCGGCATCATCGAGCGGCGGATGGTGAACCCGGGCGAGCACGTGAACCGCAACGTCGCGCTCTTCACGCTCGTCCGCGGCGACGTGCTGGAGCTGGCCGCCGCCGTCCCCGAGCGTGCCGCGGCCGGCGTGCAGGCGGGGCAGGCCGTGCGCTTTACGGCGGATGGATCGCAGTTCGAGGGCCGCGTGGCGCGCATCAGCCCGTCGGTGGACCCGGGCTCGCGCTCCGTGACCGTGTACGTGCAGGTGCCCAACGCCGAGGGCCGCCTGCGCGCGGGCACCTTTGCCAGCGGGCGCATCGTGTCGCGCGTGCTGGATGGCGCGCTGGTGGTGCCGCTGGCCGCCCTGCGCGAGGGCACCGAGGGCGGCGACGCCGTCGTCTACCGCGTGGTGGACGGCAAGATCGACGTCGCCACGGTGACCGTGGGCCTGCGCGACGAGACGCAGGGGCTGGTGGAGATCACCGACGGCCTGTCCGAGGGCGACCGCGTCGTGGTGGGCAACGTGGGCATCCTGGGCAAGGGGATGAGCGTGCGCATGGCCGGCGAAGGCGGCGCGGACAAGGGCGGCCCCTCGAAGGGCGGCGCGCCGAAGTAGGCTTCGCGCGCGGGCCGGGCGTGGCAGAGCGAATGAATTCGCCGCAACGACCACACGAAGTCCACCTGCGTGGACTGGCGCTTCGCGCCGGGACCGCGGGCGCGAGATGAAGGTCTCCCCCTCTCCCGCGCAGTTTGCGGGAGAGGGGGCCGGGGGGTGAGGGGCTCGCGCGCAGCGCGGCGCCGTAAGGGCCTGCCCGCGCACGAGGTCACATGTTTTTCCGGGGCGCCGCCGGTTCGCGCCCGTGCCGTTTCTTGAGTTCCACCCGAAATCATCGGGAGACGCGGGATGTTCCTCTCCGACGTATCCATCAAGCGTCCGGTCTTCGCCACCATGATGATGGTGACGCTGGTGGTGCTGGGCATCGCCGGCTACCAGCGGCTGGCGATCGACGAGTACCCGGACGTCAGCTACCCCATCGTGGTGGCCCAGACCACCTACCCCGGCGCCAGCCCCGAAGTGATGGAGCGCGAAGTGTCGCGCCCCATCGAAGAGGCGCTGAACACCGTGCAGGGGATCCAGGAGATCACCAGCACCTCGTTCGAGGGGAGCTCGCTCGTCCGCGTGCAGCTGCGGCTGGGCGTGGACGTGATGGAGGCACAGCAGGAGGTGCAGGCCAAGATCGCCCGCATCCGCCGCCAGCTGCCCGAAGACGTGGACGACCCTGTCATCATCCGCTTCGATCCCAACGAGCGCGCCATCATGTCCATCGCCGTACAGAGCGGCGACCGGCCCCTGCGCGAGCTCACGGAGCTGGCGGACGAGGTGATCAGCACGCGGCTGGAAGCCATCCCCGGCGTGGGCGGCGTGAACCTCGTCGGCGGCACGGACCGGCAGATCCAGGTGCAGCTGGACCCGGGCGCCATGCGCGCCTACGCCGTCTCCCCGCCGCAGGTGATGCAGGCCCTGCAGCGCGAAAACCAGGAGGTGCCCGCCGGCCGGGTGCGCCGCGGCGACCAGGAACGGCTCGTCCGCGTCACCGGCCGCGTGGAGGACCCGCGCTCCTTCCGCGACATCACCGTGACGGTGCGCGACGGGGTGCCCGTGCGGCTGGGGGACGTGGCGAACGTGGTGGACGGCACGGCGGAGGCCCGCAGCGCCAGCTACTTCAACGACACGCGCGCCATCTCCGTGGAGATCCTCAAGATCAGCGGATCCAACACGGTGGACGTGGCGGACCGGGTGCGCGCCGCCGTGGCCGACATCCAGGCGCAGCTGCCGCAGGACGTAAAGATGACGGTGGTGAGCGATGATTCGCACCGCATCCGCGAGTCGCTCAGCTCCGTGCAGCACGAGCTCATCCTGGGCGCCGTGCTGTGCATCGCCATCATCTACTTCTTCTTGAACAGCTGGCGCTCCACGATCATCACCGGGCTGGCGCTCCCCATCTCCATCATCTCGGCGTACTTCGGGATGTGGATCTTTGGGTTCACCATCAACACGATGACGCTGCTGGCCCTGTCGCTGGCCATCGGCCTGCTGATCGACGACGCCATCGTGGTACGAGAAAACATCGTGCGGCACGTGGAGATGGGGAAGGACCATCACACGGCCGCACGAGAAGGGACCAGCGAGATCGGCCTGGCGGTGCTGTCCACCACGCTCGCCGTGATCGCGGTGTTCATCCCCGTGGCGTTCATGGGCGGGCAGATCGGGATGATCTTCTACCAGTTCGGCGTGGTGGTGGCGTTCGCGGTGATGGTGTCGCTGTTCGTCTCCTTTACCCTGGACCCCATGCTCTCCAGCATCTGGGCGGACCCGGAGGTGGAGAACCACGGGCCTGACCGCAAGCGGGGGAACATCATCCAGCGTGCGGCCCGCCGCTTCAACGACTGGTTCGAGCGGGTGGCGGACCGCTATCCCCGCTGGCTGGCGTGGGCGCTGGACCACCGGCGCACGGTGGTGGCCTTCGCGGCGGCTTCCATCATCGCCGCCATGATGATCGTGCCGCGGCTGGGGTTCACCTGGCTGCCGGACTTCGACGGCGGCGAGTTCAACGTGAACTTCCGTGTGGCGCCCGGCTCGCGGCTGGAGTACACGGTGGACCGCGGGCACACCGTCGCGCGGATGCTGCGGCAGATGCCGGAGGTGGAGTTCACCTACATGAGCGTCGGCGGCGGATTCCGCGGATCGCCCAACAACGGCCGCGTGTTCGTAAAGCTCAAGGAGGACCGCGACCGCTCGCAGGCCGAGATCCAGGACGACCTGCGCCGCGAGCTCTCCGGCATTCCCGGCGTGCGCGCCAACATCACGGGCACGCCCACCATCTTCGGGGGATTCCGGCAGCCCATCCAGGTGAACGTGCAGGGGCCGGAGCAGGAGCGGCTCAAGCTGGCTGCCGACCAGGTGATGGAGGTGCTGCGCGCCGTCCCCGGCATCGCGGAGCCCACGTCGTCGCAGGAAGGCGAGATCCCGCAGCTGGACGTGGACGTGGACCGCGAGCAGGCCTGGGCGGCCGGCGTGGGCATCGCCAGCATCGCGCAGACGCTGCAGCCGCTGTTCACGGGCCAGCGCGCCACGCAGTGGGAGGACGAGCAGGGCTACTCGCACGACGTGGTCGTCATCTACCCCGACTCCGTGCGGACCTCCGCGGGCGACGTGGCGGGGATCGTGGTGCCCGGCAGCTCCGTGGACCCGGCGACGGGGCGGACGGCCATGATCCCGCTGTCGCAGGTGGCCACCGTGCGCGCGGGGATGGGCCCGCAGCAGATCGAGCGGTCGTCGCTGGAGCGGCAGATCAGCATCAGCGCGGGCGTGCTCCCCGGCTACGCCATGGGCGACGTGGCGGATGCGGCGCGCACGTCCATCGACGCGGCGGGGCTGCCCAGCGGCTACCGCGCCGTGTTCCGCGGCGACGTGCAGAACCTGCAGGAGACCAAGGGCTACGTGCTGGCGGCGCTGGGGATGGCGGTGATCTTCATCTACATCATCCTGGCATCACTGTTCGGCTCGTTCTTGCAGCCGCTGGCCATCATGCTGGCGCTGCCGCTGTCGTTCATCGGCGTGGGATTGGCGCTGCTGCTCACGGGCGGCAACCTGAACGTCTTCACCATGATCGGCATCATCATGCTGATGGGCCTGGTGACCAAGAACGGCATTCTGCTGGTGGACTTCACCAACCAGCAGCGCGAGGCGGGGATGGCCCGGCGCGAGGCGCTGCTGACGGCCGCCCGCGTGCGCCTGCGGCCCATCATCATGACCACGGTGGCCATGATCTTCGGCATGGTGCCGCTGGCCATG
>DATING010000731.1:0-2288 GCA_035474555.1 Longimicrobium sp.
CTGGTGGTGGAGCGCGTCGGCGTCGAGGAAAACTTCTTCGACCTGGGCGGTCACTCGCTGCTGGCGACGCAGGTGATCTCGCGGGTGCGGGTGGCTTTCGGGGTGGAGGTGCCGCTGAAGGCGCTCTTCGAGGCGCCCACCGTGGCCGGGCTGGCCGGGCGGATCGAGGCGCTGCGCGGCACGGGCACCGTGCCGGCGCCGCCCATCCTGCCGGTGGCGCGCGACGGCTCCGCGCTGCCGGTGTCGTTCGCGCAGCAGCGGCTGTGGGTGGTGGACCGGATCGAGCCGGACAGCCCCGCCTACAACATGCCGTTCCCGCTGCGTCTGCGGGGCGCGCTGGAGCTGCCCGTGCTGCGGGCGAGCCTGGACGCGCTGGTGCGGCGGCACGAGACGCTGCGCACCACGTTCGCGGAGCAGGGCGGCGTGCCCGTGCAGGTGGTCCATCCTCCGCGCTCGGTTCCGCTGCCGATGGTGGACCTGCGGAGTCTACCCGAGGAGGCGCGGCAGGCGGAGGCGAAGCGGCTCTCGGGCGCGGAGGCAATGCGGCCGTTCGACCTGGCGGCGGGGCCGCTGCTGCGCGGCGCGCTGGTGCGGCTGGACGCGGAGGACCACGTGCTCCTCTTCAACATGCACCACATCGTCAGCGACGGGTGGAGCATGCAGGTGCTGGTGCGCGAGGTGTCGCTCATCTACGCCGCCCTCAGCCGGGGCGAGACGCCCGATCTCCCCTCGCTGCCGGTGCAGTACGCCGACTTCGCGGTGTGGCAGCGCGCGTGGCTCAGCGGCGAGGTGCTGGAAGCGCAGATCGGCTTCTGGCGGGAGCGCCTGGCCGGCGCGCCGCCGCTGCTGGAGATCCCCACGGACCAGCCGCGCGGGGCGGGGCAGAGCCCCCTCGCGGCAAATCATCCCTTCATCGTGTCCCCCGAGCTTTCGCAGCGGCTGCGGGCGGTCTCGCGCGCGGAGGGCGCGACGCTGTTCATGACGCTGCTGGCCGGCTGGCAGGCGCTGCTGGCTCGCTACGCCGCGCAGGAGGACGTGGTGGTGGGCACCCCCATCGCCGGGCGCAACCGGCAGGAGACGGAGGGGCTGATCGGCTTCTTCGTCAACATGCTGGCGCTGCGCGCCGACCTGGGGGGCGACCCCACCTGGGGGGAGCTGCTGGGGCGGGTGCGGCAGACGGCGCTGGGGGCCTACGACCACCAGGAATTGCCCTTCGAGAGGCTGATCGACGAGCTGGGCGTGGAGCGCAGCCTGGTGCACTCGCCCGTCTTCCAGGCCACCTTCGCCCTGCAGAGGTCCGGGCGGGAGGACGAGGGGCTGGAGCTGGGCGCGCTGCGCCTGGAGCCCTTCGGCCGGGGGGAGCAGGTGGCGCAGTTCGACCTGGACCTCACCCTGCTCGACACGGCCGAGGCCCTGGGCGGCGCGCTGCGCTTCCGGCAGGGGCTGTTCGACGCCGCGACCATGGAGCGCATGGCCGGGCACCTGGCCCTCGTGCTGGAGGCCATGGCCGAGGGGCCGCAGCGCCGCCTCTCGGAGCTGTCGCTGCTGCGCGGCGCCGAGCGGGCCCGGGTGCTGGAGGCGTGGAACGCCACCGCCGCCGACTTCCCCCGCCACGCCTGCATCCACGACCTCATCGCCGCGCGGGCCTCGCGCACGCCCGCAGCCGAGGCGGTGCGCTTCGAGGGCCGGAGCCTGAGCTACGCGCAGCTGGATGCGCAGGCCAACCGCCTGGCGCACCTGCTGCGCAGCCGCGGCGTCGGCCACGAGACACGCGTGGGCATCGGCGTGGAGAAGGGGGTGGAGATGGCGCTGTGCATCCTGGGCGTGCTCAAGGCCGGCGGCGCCTACGTGCCGCTGGACCCCGCCTACCCGGCCGAGCGCTGCGCCTCCATGCTGCGCGACTGCGGGGCCGTCCTGCTCCTGACGCAGGCGCACCTGGCCGGGCACTTCTCCGGCACCGGTGTGCCGCTCCTGGCCGTGGACGCGCTGCGGGACGAACTGGCGGCCGCCCCGGCGGAGGCGCCGGAGAGCGGCGTCGGGCCCGAGAACCTGGCGTACGTCATCTACACCTCGGGCTCGACCGGCACGCCCAAGGGGGCGATGGTGCAGCACCGCGCGCTGGTCAACTACGCCGTGGACATGGCGCAGCGCATCGGGCTGCGCGGCGAGGACCGGGTGCTCCAGTTCGCCTCGCCCGGCTTCGACGTGGTCGTGGAGGAGCTGTTCCCGGCCTGGCTCAGCGGGGCGGCCGTGGTGTTCTCGCGCGGCAACCTGGTTTCTCCGGCCGA
>DATING010000732.1:0-8625 GCA_035474555.1 Longimicrobium sp.
CCGGCCCTGAACGGCTCGCTGGGCATCCTGCGCGGCCACGCGCCGCTCATGGCGCTGCTGGGCGAGGGAAGCCTGCGGATCACCAGCGGGGGGCAGGAGTCCCGCTACACGGTGTCCGGCGGCTTTTTGCAGGTGGCCGACAACCAGGTCACGGTCCTGAGCGAGCGCGCCGAGTCGGCGTAACCGGCCCATCCGCCCCGGCGGATGACCGTATATAACTTCGGCCCCCGCTGCCTCACCGGCAGCGGGGGCCGAACGTTTACGGAGAGGCACTTGCGTTTCCCGCTTGTTTGTGCATCTTAGGATGAAAGCCAAACGTCACACCTCCCGCTGGCGCAGGCCGATGCCGGAGCCCGGGCCGGAAGACCGGGGGCGTCGCCCTCGGTCGGCACCACGCGAGGAGCAGGGGGGCAGCGCTGCGGCGACAGGCGTCGGCGAGCCGCGCGGGGGACCTGCTGCGACGGGTGCCCGCCCGTTACGCAGAGCGTGGTCGTCTTCGCCGATGCGCCGGGCACCGTCCCGGCCACGCCCTGACGTGCGGATCGATTTCGCGGCTTGAAAACCCTTATCCAGGACCCGTCCCATGGAAAAGCCCAGGCTCGACCCCCAGGACCTGCTGGTCACCTCGTTCGACGTGAGCGCCGACTACAGCCAGTACGAGAACTTCAAGCCCTACACGGCGGATCCCACGGGCGAGACGCGCTGCTTCTTCTGCCCCGTGGACCCCTGAGCGGGGAGGGAGGCCGCCATGAAGCTGAATCCCGAGGCGCTGGAGGTGGAGTCGTTTCCGACGGCCGCATCCGATGCCGCGCAGTCCCCGATCCGGCCCGACACGGGCACGCCCACGGCAGCCACGCTCTGCGAGTTCTGCGGGAGCGACTCGGGCTGCTGGTAGCACCCTCTCATCCACAGGAGCACCACCATGAAGCTGAATCCCGAAGAGCTGGACGTGACGCCGTTCGTCACCACCTGCGAACATGATAGTGTCCAGGGCCTCGCCTACGAGCTCGACGCGTCGGTGATCGACCACAATGGAAATGGCCCCTGCACCTGCTGGTGCTGAACAAACCCGTTGCCCGCCCCGCAAGTACACCGGGTGTGAGCTGTGCGGGCCGGCGCCGATGACGATCTGCTGCATCTGCCCGCCGCTCTCCTCCGACTGCCCGGTCGAGTAGCCGGCGGCAGCCACCCATCCACCTGAAGAGGTCCCCATGAAGCTGAATCCCGAAGAGCTGGAGGTCGTGTCGTTCGCCACGGACCCGAACGCACAGCTGGCCCAGGCCTACCTGGGCGCGGACACCGCAGCCCCCGTCGCCGCACCCTACAACCCGATCGACCCGACGCCCAACTCGCGCTGCTTCGTCTGCGACTAACCTTCGACCCCACGGAGAGCACCATGAAGCTGAATCCCGAAGAGCTTGAAGTGATGTCGTTCGACACCGGCGCGGACGCGGCCCAGGCGAGCCTCGACCAGGCCGCCGCGATCGGCCCGCTGGACCCGACGCCCAACTCGCGCTGCTTCGTCTGCGAGTACACCTGAGCCCCGGGAGCATCATGCGGCTGGATCCCGAGGACCTGGTCGTCTCGTCGTTCGGCACGAGCGCCGAGCTGGGCGACTCGCCGGGTACGTTCGGCCCTCCTACCCCGGATACGGGGTGCGGATGGTGCCCGCCGGACGCCGCGGGCGTCACGCCCTGAGCGCGCCGCGCGGCAGAAGAACGCCGGGCCCGCCGGACGACCGTCCGCGCGGGTCCCTCTTTCCCTCATCCGGACAACGAGCATCCCGATGCAGAAGCCCAGGCTGGACCTGAACGAGCTGGAAGTCTCGTCGTTTGCCACCGCGGTCGAGCAGCCGACGATCGGTCCCCTCATCCCCAATCCCAACGATCCCACGGCCGCCACCTGGTGCTACATCTGCCCGGTGCGGACGCAGGACTGCTACTGAACCCCGAGCACGGAGATCGTGATGAAGCTGAATCCCGAAGAGCTGGAGATCGAGACGTTCCCCACGGAGCAGGGCGATGCGCTGTCGCCCGTCGTGGACACCGACCACCCGACGCCGCAGACGTACTGCTTCGTCTGCGACTGATTCACCCCGCGGAGAAATCACCATGAAGCTCGATCCCCAGGACCTGGTCGTCACCTCGTTCGACACGGGTGACCAGGACGCGCTGCTGCTGCCCACCATCGGGCCGCAGGACCCGACCCCGGACACGGGCTGCCGCTGGTGCCCGCCGCCCGAGCTCCCCTGATCGCCGTGCGTGCGGCGGACTCCTCGCGGGTTCGCCGTCGTCGTTTTTCGTTCACCGCGTTCACCGCGTTCGCCGCGTTCGCCGCGACCACAGCGTTCACCGCGACCACCTGGAGCATCCCATGAAGCTGAATCCCGACGATCTCGAGGTGACGTCGTTCGATACGACGGATGCCGCCGCCGAGGCCGAGCTGGCCCTGGCCACGTACACGTGCACCGCCTTTCCCACGCCGGCCACGCGGTGCTTCATCTGCCCGCCGGCCACCTCGGACTGCGCGTAACCCTCCACGGCAGGAGACCCCGATGAAGCTGAATCCCGGAGCGCTGGTGGTCACGTCGTTCGACACGACGGGCGCCGAAGCGGACGCGGCGGGCCCGTTTGGGACCGACAGCCCCGTGTGCCCCACGCCCAACACGGCGTGCTTCGTGTGCGATCCCACGGTGCACAACTGCGCCTGACGTGCACGCCGTCCGTCCACCCCCGTCCACCTTTTGACGAGGAGCATCTCATGAAACTGAATCCCGAAGAGCTGGTCGTCGTGACGTTCGAGACCTCGGACGAGGCCGCGGCGCTGCCGGGGACCATCGGCCCCAACCACCCGACGCCCGCGACGCGCTGCTTCGACTGCCCGGTGGCCGTCATCGAGCCGGGGCCCGTGGGCGTCGCCGGCTGACCGGCGTCGTGCACGACTGAACAGGACGGGGCGGCGGTGTGCCGCCCGTAGACCCACATCCACTTGCAAGGAATTCCCATGAAGCTGAATCCCGAAGAAGTCGTCGTGTCGTCGTTCGAGACCACCTTCGGCCGCACCGTGGGCCTGCCCGAGACGGACGATCCCACACCGGCCACGCGCTGCTTCGACTGCCCCGGCGATCCGGAGCCCGTGACCAACCCCGGCGAGGTGATCGGCGGCCGCTGACGGCGTCCGGAAGGTGGCGCCCCCGCGGGCTCCACCTTCCGTTTCCCCGGCGCGGCCGCGAACGCGAACGGCGTCCGCGGCTCGCGCCGATACGCATCTTCCCCCCTCACCAGGGAGTATCCCATGAAGCTGAATCCTGATGAGCTGGTCGTCTCGTCGTTCCCGACGGCGGAGAGCACGGCCGACATCGAGGGACCGGGCGGGACGTTCGAGCCCACGCCCATGACGCGCTGCTACTGGTGCCCGCCGCCGACCATCGGCACGGAGCCCGGCACGATCGTCATCGTGACCCAGTAGGCCCGTCCTGCTCCCTGCCGATAGGCCGGACGGCGCGTCCGGCCCATCGGCGGGGAACCGCGGAGTCGCCGCGGATCCCATCCCCCTCACGCACAGGACCGATCCCATGAAGCTGAACCCCGAAGAGCTGGTCGTCTCGTCGTTCCAGACGGCGGACCAGACCGCGGCCGAGGATGAAGCGGTCACGACCCGTCCGGAAGAGCCCACGCCCGCGACGTACTGCGTATACTGCCCGCGCACCGATCCCTTGACCGTCGAGATCGGGGTGGAGTGAGCGTCCGCACGCCCGTGGAGAACGAGATAAGGGGAGCTCCGCCGGGGCTCCCCTTTTCGTCCGCGGGCGCGCCGCTTGCCGCAGGCGCGGAGGCGCCGACGCGCGCCACACGTCACCCTGACCGCAGGAGGGTCCCATGAAGCTCGATCCGGACGACCTGGTCATTTCCTCGTTCGAGACCTCGGACGAAGCGCTGGCCGTGGCGGATAGCGTGGCCTCGCTCCCGCCGGCGTGCCCCCTGTATCCCACGCCCCATACGCGGTGCTTCGAGTGCCCCGAGCCCACGCTCGGCATCTGCCCGCTGACCGGCGCCGCGTAGGAGGGCGAGGTCCGCAGGGAACGAGGAAGGGGAGCCCGCCGGGGGCTCCCCTTTCGTCATCCATCATCCCGATGCGCTTCGATTCGTCTCTCCCGACCGCAGCCGCGATAGACTAGAGCGAGCCGTCCAGGTACAGGTCCACGCGCCAGCCCGTCGGCGAGCGGAGGGCGCGGGATACGTCGAAGCGGATGAGGCCGTCCAGCACGCTGGCGCCCACGCCGGCGGAAAGCAGCGGCGGATCAAAGTCCCAGCCGTCGCGCGGGCCGGCCCATCCCGCGTCGCTGAACAGCACCAGGCGCGCGGCGGGGAGCGGCGTGGCCACCTCCGCCCGCGCCCGCCAGAACGACTCTCCGCCCAGGAGCGCGCCCTCGTAGCCGCGCACGGTGGTCGTCCCGCCCAGGTACCACAGCCCCTGCAGCGGCACGTCGCCGGTCGTCGTCCCCGCCGCCGCCTCCAGCGCCAGGGCAAAGCGGCCCAGGGAGGGCGCGCCCAGCCGCGCCGTCACCTGCCCGCGGCCATAGCCAAAGGTGCCCGCCTGTCCCTCGGCCCACGTGCCCAGCGTGAGCCGCGCCGGTGCGCGGTCGCCGCCAAAGGTCCGCGACAGGGCGAGCGAGGCGCCGGCCTGGTCCGCGCGGTCCGCCGGGCGCACGCCGCGGAACGGGTCCTCGTCCCAGGCGCGGGCCAGGGTGAGCTGCGTGGTGCGGCTCACGGGGTGCTGGTGCTCGCCGAACAAGCGCCACGCGTACGACCAGCGCCCCTGCCGCACGGGCTCGCCCGTCAGCTCGGCGCCGCTGGCGCGAAAGTAGTCTGCCTCGTCGCGGCCCAGCACCAGCGCGTTGAGCGATCCGCCCAGCGTGAGCGCGCGGCTGCCGGGATCGAACGTGGCCAGCCGGCGGTAGCCGCCCAGCCGCGTGCGGCGGGCGAGCGTCTGGCGCGCGATCCCCAGCTCCGCGCTCACCTCGCGGTCGCCCGTGCCGATGCGCAGCTGCCCGTCGGCCGCGAGCGGCCCGTACGCCACGTCTGCCCGGACGCCGAGCGACAGCGCCTCCACGCGGTTGTAGCGCAGCTCGGCGAACCTCGTCGTGAGCTCCGGCACGAAGTCGCCCATGCTGCCGATGGACGGATCGAGGACGCGGGCCAGCGACTCGATCTCCTCGCCCGTGATCAGCCGCGCGTTGCCGTCCGCCAGCGGGGGCGGCAGGTCGGGGCTGGTGAGCAGGGCCGCCGAGTCGGCGGGCACGTCCACGCGCCAGCGGCGGCAGCGGTCGTTGCTGCAGTCGCAGGTCTCGCCCGCGGCCTTGGCCTCGTCGCGGCAGACGCGCGCGGCGGTGGAATCCACTCGCTGCTGCGCCAGGACGGTGATGGGCGCCTGCTCGGGCACGGCGGCGGCCTGCACCTCGTAGTCCGAGTAGCTGCGCTCGTAGCGCACGGGGATGCCGGCCAGCACGCCCAGGTTGGCCTCCGCGTCGACCGCGACCAGCCGCGGGAGCCAGAAGCGGCCCTGGAAGAGGGCGTACTCCACCGTGACGTAGCGCACCTCGGCCTGGATGGCGCCAAAGGTGTTCAGCACCCGCGGCACGTCGTCGCCCGTGTCGCGCCGCAGGTCGAACGGGCGCGCCGTCGTCAGCACGCTGCGCACGACCCCCTTGGTCTGCTCGTCGATCCACAGGGTGCCGCGCAGCAGCTCGAACTCGCGCCGGCGGGGGATGACCTCCAGCTGGATCAGCCGCAGCTGCGAGCCGTCCGGAAGCCGCACGGTGCTGGTGTCGCCGGAGCGAAAGCGGTAGTGCGCCTCGCTTCCCGGCCGCAGCGGGTCGATAGGATTTCCTACCCGGACGTTGACCTGCGTGCCCGCGCTGTCGCGACGCACGCTGGCGTCCGCGGCATCCTCGTCCTCCTCCTCGTCGTCGGAGTCCTGGCCCAGGCCGCCGGCGCCGAACTGGAAGAGGTTGAGCTGCAGCTCGTCCGGGTCGAACGCCAGGCTGGTGACCTCGGTATCCAGCTCCTCGGGCACGGTCAGGCCGCGGCTGGTGGAGGGCGAGGCCTCGCGGGCGCCCAGCACGCGCACCACGCCCGTCTGGCCGCGCTGCCATTCGATGCGCACGGCGATCTCGCGTCCAAAGAGCGTGCGCTCGCGGCTGGCGGCGGTGAGGCCGGTGTTCACCCGTTCGCGGGCCGTGACCTGGTACCGGTCGATGCTCCGCTCCACGCGCGCGCGGCGTTCGCGGGCGCCGCGCAGCAGGGTGGCGGCGCCGGGATCCAGGTAGGCGGAGGCGGAATCCTGCGGTGTAGCCGCGGGGGCGGCTTGCGAGCCCTGGAGCAGCGCGGCCAGGGCAACGGCGATCAGCATGGGAGCCGGAGATCAGAAGGGGTGCGGCAAGGTTGGCGCGTCTGGGTACGCCACACCCCCTCCATGAGTTTCATCGTCACGTGAGTCCATGAGCCGCCATGCGACTGTATTCGAAATCAGGGCCTCCATCCACGGAGTGTCTCACCGAACCGTGCGGCCATCCCGCGGCGTCACCCGGGGTTCCGGCGCAGGCACAGTCCTATCGATCGCGATCAGGTGGATGCTGTGCCGGGCCGGGCATCCACCTCCGGCGCGACGATTTAGCCTTTCCGCTGAATCGTGCGGCCATCCCGCGGCGTCAGCCGGTGATACGGCGCACGCACACTCTTACCGTCGCGATCAGGTGGATGATGTGCCGGGCCGGGCATCCGCTCCGCTGCGACGACCTTGCCTGTCCACCGAACCGCGCGGCCCTCCCGCGGCGTCAGCCGGAGTTCCGGCGGGGGCACAGTCTTACTGATCGCGATCAGGTGGATGATGTGCCACGCCTGGCATCCACCTCCGGCGCCACGATCCCGCCTGATCTCCCTCCTCGAAAAAATTCGGATAGCCGTCCCCTCGCCGGCAGCGGCCTGTCTACCAAGGGCCTGATGCATCGTGCCGTACGCCGTCCGATCCGCGTCCGGCCGCCACGATCACACCCATCCAGCGTTGCGGACTTCCGGACGCCATCCGTGCGGAAGGGATGCGCCGCGACGGCCGGTGCCGCATCGGACGGGTCGTGCAGGAGGCCAGAGATCCTTGGTAGATCGGCTGCTGCCGGCGGGGGGACGGCCATCCAAATTTTGCGGAGGAGGATACTGGGCACACGGCGCGAAAGCTCGTCCAGGCACAGATCCACCTGATCGCGATCCGTAAAAGCCGGCCCTGGCTGGAAGGCGGTGCATCGGATTCTCGGACGGAACGCCCGCAGATGCGCGCCCTGGGAGGGAGGAAGCGGCGGACCCTCAGCGGTAGCCCGCCGCCTGCAGGTTGAAGAGCTCGGCGTAGCGGCCGCCGACGGCGAGCAGCTCTTCGTGCGTGCCGTCCTCCAGCACGCGGCCGTGCTCCAGGACGAGGATGCGGTCCGCCATGCGCACGGTGGAAAAGCGGTGCGAGATGAGGATCGCCATCTTGCTCTCCGTGAGCTCGGCGAAGCGGCGGAACACCTCGTATTCCGCGCGGGCGTCCAGCGCGGCCGTGGGCTCGTCCAGGATGAGCAGCTGCGCGTCGCGCATGTAGGCGCGGCCCAGGGCCACCTTTTGCCACTGCCCGCCGGACAGCTCCACCCCGCCGTCGAAACGCCGCCCCAGCATCTGCCGGTAGCGTTCCGGGAGCGCCTCCACCACCTCCGAGGCCAGCGACCGCTCCGCCGCGCCGACCACCCGCTCGTGCGCATCCCCCGCGCCCAGGGTCTGCTCCCGGGCCAGCTCCGCGATGCGCCCCACCGCGATGTTCTCCTCCGCCGTCATGTCGTAGCGCACGAAGTCCTGGAAGATGACGCCCACCTCCTCGTGCAGCTCCGCCGGGTCGTAGTCCCCCAGGGGCCGCCCGTCCAGCAGCACGGTGCCGCGCGTGGGCTCGTACAGGCGCGCCAGCAGCTTGGTGATGGTCGTCTTGCCCGCGCCGTTCTCGCCCACGAGCGCCAGCCGCTCGCCCGGGTGGATGCGGAACGAGATGCCGCGCAGCACCCACGACGGGTCGTCGTCCGGCGCGTCCGCGGGAGGCGCGCTGCCTTCCACCGGCTCCGGATAGCGGAACCACACGTCGCGGAACTCGAACCCCGCGCGGATGGGCCGCGGAAAGGGGATCGCGTCCGCCGGGCGCGCGATGGACGGGCGCATGGAGAAGAAGACGAACAGGTCGTCCAGGTACAGCGCCTGCTCGTACAGCTCCGTGGTGGAAAGGAGCATGCGCTGGATGAGGTCGCGCGAGCGGGAGAAGGTGCCCGCCAGCAGCGTCAGGTCGCCCAGCGTGAGCCGCCCCAGCACCGTGCGGTAGACGATGGTGGCGTATGCCGCGTAGTAGCCAAGCGTGGAAAGGAGCGAGAGCCCCGTGCTGACGAGGTTGCGGCGGATGGCCAGGCGGCGGTTGGCCAGGTAGAAGCGGTCCGCCAGCGTGCGGTACTGGCTGATGAGGTACGGCGACAGCCCGAAGAGCTTCACCTCCTTGGCCGTGGCCGACGACGCCGCGACCATCCGGTAGTAGTCCAGCTTGCGCCGCTCCGGCGTCCAC
>DATING010000733.1:0-2419 GCA_035474555.1 Longimicrobium sp.
GGGAAACCCGAGCTTCCGCGAGGTGCTGGGCCGGGTGCGGGAGGCGACGCTGGGCGCGTACGGGCACCAGGACGTCCCCTTCGAACGGCTGGTGGAGGAGCTGGCGCCGGAGCGCAGCCTGGGCCGCACGCCGCTCTTCCAGGTGATGTTCACCCTGCAGAACAACGCCCGCGAGCGGCTGCAGCTGGGCGACCTGCAGGCGGAGCCGCTCGCCGCCGGCGCGGAGCCCGTCAAGTTCGACCTGTCGCTCGCCCTGGCAGAGGGGGCGGACGGCGCGCTGGGCGGATCGCTCGCCTACCGCGCGGAGCTGTTCGACGAGGCGACGATGGAGCGGATGGTGGGGCACTTCCGCACCCTGCTGGCCGGGATCGCGGCGGCTCCGGAGCTGCCGGTTGCCGCGATGCCGATGCTGGACGAGGGGGAGCGGGGGCGGATGCTGCGGGAGTGGAATCGCACGGAGCGCCCGTATCCCCGCGGCGTCTGCATCCACGAATTGTTCGATGCGCAGGTCCGCGCGCGCCCCGGCGCCGAGGCGCTGGCGTGGGACGACGTGCGCCTGACCTACGCGGAGCTGGACGCGCGCGCCAACCGCCTGGCGCACGGTCTCCGCCGCCACGGCGTGGGGCCGGATGCGCGCGTGGGCGTGCTGCTGGAGCGCGGGATCGACCTCATCGTCTCCATCCTGGGCATCCTCAAGGCCGGCGGATGCTACGTGCCGCTGGACCCCACCTATCCCGCCGAACGGCTGCGGCTCATGCTGGCCGATGCCGGCGTACGCGTGCTGGTGACGCGGAGCGAGTTCCGCGAGGTGGTGCAGGGGGCCGACCTGCACGCCGTCGTGCTGGACGAGGCGGCGGATGCGCTCGCGGCGGAGCCGGCGGACGCGCCCGTGAGCGGGGCCACGCCGGAGAACCTGGCCTACATCGTCTACACGTCGGGATCCACGGGGCGGCCCAAGGGGGTGATGGTGGCCCACCGCCACGTCGTGCAGCTGGTGGTGGAGACGGATTACGTCGTCCTCTCCCCCGGCGACCGCGTGGCGCAGGCGTCCAACGCCAGCTTCGACGCGCTGGCGTTCGAGGCCTGGGGCGCGCTGCTGAACGGCGCCACGCTGGTGGGCATCGGGCGCGACGTGCTGCTGTCGCCGCCGGCCCTGCACGACACGCTGCGGGGGCAGGGGATCACGACCCTGTACCAGACGACGGCGCTGCTGAATCAATTGTCGCGCGAGCTGCCGGACATCTTCCAGACCGTGCGCGAGGTGCTGTTCGGCGGGCAGCAGGTGGACGCGGACAGCGTGCGCCGTGTGCTCGCGGCCGGCGGCCCCGGGCGCCTGCTGCACATGTACGGCCCCACGGAAACGACCGCGTGGTGCTCGTACGAGACGGTGCGGCAGGTGGCGGAAGACGCGCTGACGGTCTCCGTCGGCCGGCCGACGGGGAACCAGCGGATCTACGTCCTGGATCCGTCGCTCTACCCCGCGCCGCTGGGCGTGCCGGGGGAGGCGTACGTGGGCGGCGACGGCGTCGTCCGCGGCTACCTGGACCGGCCGGGATTGACGGCGGAGCGCTTCGTCCCCGACCCGTTCGCGGACGTGCCCGGCGCGCGGATGTACCGCACGGGCGACCGGCTGCGGTGGAAGGCGCACGGCGCGCTGGAGTTCGTGGCGCGCCTGGACGAGCAGGTGAAGATCCGCGGCTTCCGCATCGAGCCGGGCGAGGTGGAGAGCGTGCTGACGGCCCACGAGTGGGTGGAGGAGGCCCGCGTCATCGTCCGCAACGACGACGGGGGCGAGCGGCGCCTGGTGGCCTACGTGGTGGGCGAGGTGTCGGCGGAAGAGATGCGCGAGCACCTGCGGCGCACCCTGCCCGAGTACATGGTGCCCGGCGCGTTCGTCGTGCTGGATGCGCTGCCCCTGACGCCCAACGGCAAGCTGGACGTCCGGGCGCTCCCCGCGCCGGAGGCGGCCGCGGCGGACCGCTACGTGGAGCCCCGCACGCCGGCGGAAGAGATCCTGGCCGGGATCTTCGCGGAGGTGCTGGCGTTCGGCGGCGCGTCCGCACTTCCCCGCGTGGGGGCCCGCGACAACTTCTTCGAGCGGGGCGGCCACTCGCTGCTGGCCACGCGCCTGGTCTCGCGGGTGCAGGAGACGTTCGGGGTGGACCTGTCGCTGCGCGACCTGTTCAGCGCGCCCACGGTGGCGGAGCTGGGCGAGCGCGTGGAGGCGCTGCGGCGCGCGGGGCTCCCCGCGCTGCCGCCCGTGGTGCGCGTGCCCCGGACGGAGGCCCCGCCGCTCTCCTTCGCGCAGGAGCGGATGTGGTTCCACGAGCAGATCCAGGCCGGCTTCGCCCTGTACAACTTCGCGCGGGTGCTGCGGCTGGGCGGCCCGCTGGACGCGCGCGTGCTGGAGCGCGCCCTG
>DATING010000734.1:0-3972 GCA_035474555.1 Longimicrobium sp.
CAGGGCCGAGACCGCGGAGCGCACGGACAACAGCAGTATCGTTGTCCGGGCGCGGAGGGGGCTCGGCGCCGTTGGGCACAGTCGTATCGTGCCCTACGGCGCGCGCAGCCCGACCCGGAGCGCAGCGGAGGGGCACGCCCAGATCACGCAGTTCCACGGCCGTCGTAGTCGTGGCAAGAACCCGAATCAGAGGACGGGATGGGGATCGGCGCGGAAGTCCTGGTGGTTTTTCTGCTGCTGGTGGCGAACGGGGTGTTCGCCATGAGCGAGATCGCCGTCGTGTCGTCTCGCAAGACGCGGCTGCAGCAGCGCGCGGAGGCCGGCGACCACACCGCCCGCCGCGCCCTGCAGCTGGCCGAGTCGCCGGAGCGGTTCCTGGCCACGGTGCAGGTGGGCATCACGCTCGTGGGCACGCTGGCCGGCGCGTTCGGCGGCGCGGCCATCGCGGAGCCGCTGGCGGAACAGCTCTCCCAGTACCCCGGCATCGCGGAGTACGCGAAGCCGCTCTCGCTGGTTATCGTCGTGCTGGGCATCACCTACGTGTCGCTGATCGTGGGCGAGCTGGTGCCCAAGCAGATCGGCCTGAACCACCCCGAGCGCATCGCGGCCATGGTGGCGGGGCCCATGGACGTGGTGTCGCGCGTGGCCCGGCCCCTGGTGTGGCTGCTGACGACGTCCACGCAGCTCGTCCTGCGCCTGCTGCGCATCCGCAAACCGGAGGAGCCGCCCGTGACGGAGGCGGAGATCGCCGTGCTGCTGGAGCAGGGCACGCAGGCCGGCGTGTTCGAGGAAGAGGAGCAGGATTTGGTGGAGCGGGTGTTCTGGCTGGGCGACCAGCGCGTGGTGTCGCTCATGACGCCGCGCCACCGCATCGTCTGGCTGGACGTGGACGCGTCCGTGGCGGAGCACCGGCAGGCCATGGTGCAGCACCGCTACTCCCGCTACGTGGTGTGCGAGGGCGCGCTGGACGACGTGCTGGGGATGGTTGACGTGAAGGACCTGTGGGCGGCGGAGCTGCGCGGCGAGCACGTGGAGGACCTGCGCGGCCTGCTGCGCCAGCCCCTGTTCATCCCTGAGAGCACGCGGGCGCTGCACGTGCTGGAGCAGTTCCGCGAGACGGGGACGCACCTGGCGCTGGTGGTGAACGAGTACGGCGGCACGGAGGGGATCGTGACGCTGAACGACATCCTGCAGGAGATCGCGGGCGAGATGAGCCAGGGCGGCCACGCTGCCGCCCCGCCCCCGGTGGTCCGCCGCGACGACGGCTCGCTGCTGATCGACGGCTCGCTTTCCATGGAGGAGTTCCGCGAGCTGCTGGACCTGGAGGACCGCCGCGAGGAGTTGCGCGAGTACCGCACGCTGGGCGGATGGGTGTTCACCACACTGGGCCACGTGCCGCGTCCGGGCGAGCACTTCGACGCGAACGGCTACCGCGTGGAGGTGGTGGACATGGACGGCAACCGCATCGACAAGGTGCTCGTGGCGCCCACGCCGGAGCCGCGCGACCCGGCGGATACGGCAGACGACTGAGCGGCCCTTCTCCGGGGATTGTCAGGGCGCCGGCGCGGCGTGGAAAGCCGTTTGACGCGGAGGACAAAAGCGAGGACGCGGAGAGGGGACGAATCTCCTCCGCGTCCTCTCCGCTTTTTCTCCGCGTCCTCCGCGTGATGATTTCTCCGGCCGGGAACGGGGTGGAGGATCCCGACGCACGAAGCGCCGCAAGGAGATCCTTGCGGCGCTTCGTCATGCCCGGAGTCGGACTCGAACCGACAATTCCTTGCGGAAGGCAGATTTTGAGTCTGCTGCGTCTACCAATTTCGCCATCCGGGCGGGTGCGGGAATGTAATGCGACGGCGTGCCGGAATCAATCGGTCAAAACGGCGTCGACAAGTGCAGCCCCTGCGCGTCCAGCAGCTGCAGGGCGTACAGGGCACGGCGCATGGCACGCATGGAATCGCCCGTGGAGAGGGCCTCTCGGGCGCCCGTCAGCAGGTGCCGCGCGCGGCGCAAGTCCGCGCTCTCGTCGCGCTGCTCGGGGCCGATCCGCGCCTCGACGGCCGCGAGCAGCCGCAGCCCCACGCCCAGCGCGGAGTGCCGCCGCGCCAGCAATGTACCGCTGGCCAGGTGGGTGACGGCCTTCATCGTATCGCCCGCGGCCAGCGCGCGGCGGGCGGCGGCGGCTTCGACGGACACGCCGGCGGCGGCGGCGGCCAGCTCGGGGTAGCGCCCCGTCTCCAGCCGCGTGCGGGCACGGTCCGTCCACGCGTCCAGCGCCGCCAGGGGCGCGAGCACGCCGCGCATGGCCTCGGGCGCGCGGGCCAGCGACCCGGCGGCAAGGCGCAAGGCGTCGTCCTCCAGCGCCAGCGACTGCTCGATGCGGCCGGCGGTGCGGGCGCGGCCGGCGGCGTCGCGGAGCTGGCGCACCTGCGCGGCGGCGGGTCCGCCGGGCGCGAGCCACGGGAGCCAGGTGTCGGCGCGCGCCATGCCCGGCGGCTCGGCCACGGCCACCCACGCGCTTCCGCCCACCACCTGTACGTACGAGGTGGGGGCGGTACCCGCGTCCTCGCACGCGGCGACGACCGGCACGGCTGCGAGCGCGGCAATCAGCCGCGCGTGGACCAGGGGCCTGCGGAGCATTCGGGGACGTGTTCGCGCTGGACGGCGGAAAGCGGGACCGGGTCGAATCTTAGGTACGCAGCGCCACCCGGTCAAGCGGTTCCCCGCCTCCCGCCCGGCATCCGGCAAGCCGCACCTGGAACGAGGAGAACTTCGCCGGGGCCGGAACCGCGTACAGGGCTGAGAGTTCCCCCCTCTCCCGTACAGGGCAGGCACCCGAGGGTGCAGACAGGTCGTGTACGGGAGAGTGGGACGGGGGGTGAGGGCCCCCGCCCGACTGCGGCGATCCGGGCGCATCTATCCCCGCCGAAGCGCACGTCGAAGCGCATCCCGATCCGCCGCCGTGTTTTTCCCTTTTCTGGCGCCGTTCCATCGTTTTCCGCCTCGCCGTATCCGTCCCGGCGCGTCCGTGCGTGCTTGACACCCCGTTTCGGCGCGGGATAGGTTGACGGACGTTCGAACCACCATTCCGCGAGGAAGACGGTCTTTTGATGACGGACGAGAGAAGCGCGTACGACGAGAAGCTGGAGAGCATTCTCCGCACCGCCGCGCAGATCTTCGCGGAGAAGGGCTACCACCAGGCCAGCATCCGCGACATCGCCCGTGCCACCGGCGTAAGCCTGTCGGGGCTGTACTACTACTTCAACAGCAAGGAAGAGCTGCTCTTCCTGATCCAGGACCACGCATTCGGCACGCTGCTGGCCAACCTGGAACGGCTGCTGGACGGGGTGACGGAGCCGCACCGCCGGCTGCGCATCCTGATGGAGAACCACCTTCGCTACTTCATCGCGAACAAGTTCGAGATGAAGGTGCTGTCGCACGAGGCCGAGGCGCTCACGGGCGACTACCAGCGGCGGGTGAACGCCAAGAAGCGGCGGCTCACCGAGATCGCCATGGAGATCCTCCGGGAGCTGCGGCCCGAAGGCGACATCGACCCGCGCGTGGCGACGTTCGCCATGTTCGGGATGATGAACTGGCTGTACAATTGGCACCGGCCGGACCGCGACGCCGCGCTGGACAAGATCGTGGACGACATGTACCGGATCTTTGCCGAGGGCTTTTTGCCGGCCGGCACGAGCGTGCCCGCCGGTGCGGGCGACACCGCGCCCGGCGAGCCCCGCCCTTCCATCTGGCGCTCGGGCGGCACGGACGAGTAGTCCGCCGCCGGCCCGCGCACTTTCTTACCCTGGACCCAACTGACGATGGCAACCGCGACCGCTGAAGTGCCGACCGAGACCAAGACGCTGGTGCACTACGAGGTGCAGGACGGCGTGGCGATCTTCACCCTGGACGACCCGCCGGCGAACACGTACACGCACGAGATGATGCGTCAGATCGACGACTGCATCCTGCGCG
>DATING010000735.1:0-1872 GCA_035474555.1 Longimicrobium sp.
CCGGCGCTGTCGCTGAACACGGTGAGCGGCGACATCCGCCTGCTTCGCGACTGAGAAACCTCGCCCGCCCCGCGTCCGTACGGCAGATGGAGGACGCGCCGGCACGCACGGGCGCGGCAGACCCACCCAAGGAGCGGATCGCATCCGCCTTGCCCACATAGATGGACGGACGCGCGGCGGGCCGGGGAGCACATCCCCGGCCCGCCGCGGTTTCGTTGAATGGATATGGATGGATTGCAATCGATCGATTTTACCGAGGATCAACCCGCCGCTCATCCCGCGATCTCTGGCGTCGGCCGGATATGCCCGGAACCCGCTCCGGCGTGGCACCCGGCCGTGACGGACAGTCCGCGCAGGCGGACTTCGTGTGTTCGTTGCGGCGAATTCATTCGCTCTGTCCCCCGGCCGCAAACATCCTTTCCGCTGGATGGATTGACTTTCGGCCCCACGAGACCGAACAATAGGGGCGACATCCATCCCCATCCATTTCCCGAGGACGCATGAAGTCTCCCCGCACGCTGCCCTGGCTGGGCGCGCTGGCGCTGGCCGCCGTCGCCGCGCCGGCCGCGGCCCAGGGCGCCGACCCCGCGGTGGCCGCCGCCGTGGCCCGGCTGGCCCCCCGCATCGTCGAGATTCGCCACGACCTGCACCAGAACCCCGAGCTCTCCAACCGCGAAACGCGCACGGCCGGCGTGGTCGCCCAGCACCTGCGCGCGCTGGGGATCGAGGTGCGCACGGGCGTGGCGCACACGGGCGTCGTGGGCGTGCTGCGCGGCGGCCGCCCCGGCCCCGTGGTGGCCATCCGCGCCGACATGGACGCCCTCCCCGTGACGGAAGACACGCCGTATCCGTGGAAGTCAACCGTGCGCACGGAGTACCTGGGCAACCAGGTGGGCGTGTCGCACGCCTGCGGGCACGACGTGCACACGGCCGTGCAGATGGGCGTGGCGTCGGTGCTGGCGGGAATGCGGCAGGACGTCGCCGGCACCGTCGTCTTCATCTTTCAGCCCGCCGAAGAAGGCGCGCCCGCGGGCGAGCAGGGCGGCGCCAAGCTGATGCTGGACGAGGGCGTGTTCACCGACCTGCGCCCCGAGGCCGTGATCGGGCTGCACACCTTTGCCCACATGCCGGTCGGACAGGTGGGCTACACGCCGGGGCCGGCCATGGCCGCGGCGGACCGCTTCATCATCCGCATCCACGGCAAGCAGGCGCACGGCGCGTCGCCGCACCTGGCCGTGGACCCCATCGTCATGGCGTCGCAGGCCGTGCTGTCGCTGCAGACCATCCGCTCGCGCAACCTGTCGCCGTTCACGCCCAGCGTGCTCACGGTGGGGCTCATCCGCGGGGGCGAGCGCAACAACATCATCCCCGAGCAGGTGGAGATGCACGGCACGGTGCGCACCTTCGACCCCGCCGTGCAGGCCGAGATCGAGCGGCGGATGCGGGAGATCCTGGACGGCGTGACGCGCGCCGGCGGGGGCACCTACGAGCTGGAGTACTCCAAACAGACGCCCGTGACGGTGAACAACCCCGAGCTCGCCGCGCGCCTGCGCCCCACCATGGAGCGGATCATGGGCGCCCAGAACGTGCTGACCGTGGCCCCCACGACGGGCGCGGAGGACTTCGGGTTCTTCGCCAACGCGGTGCCGGGCTTCTTCTACCGCTTGGGCACGGTGGCACCCGGCACCACCTCCGGCGACCACCACACGCCCACCTTCATGGCCGACGACGCCTCCATCCCCATCGGCATGCGGGTGATGACGGGCCTCGTGCTCGACTACCTGGCCGCCGGCGCTCGCTGATCCGCCGCGAGGCATAGCATCCGCGGGAGCCGGGAGAAAAGCGGATCACGCGGAGGACGCGGAGGAAAGC
>DATING010000736.1:0-2026 GCA_035474555.1 Longimicrobium sp.
AATCCCCGCGGGCGGGCGTGCCGGACGAACATCGGCACACCCGCCCCCACCCGCAAGGCGCTCGCCCGCCGGTCAGGGACAGTCGCGCACCACCTCACGCACGCTCCAGCGCACCGGCGCGTCCGAGCGGGGGATGCGGGCCACGTCCACGGGCGCCGTCACCGCCGCGATGGCGCCGCAGCGGGGGCCGGGAGACTGGTGGGTGACGTACGCCGTCAGCCCGCCGTCGGTGGATTCCACCCGGTCGATGGTGACCGCGTATCCGCCGGAGGACCGCTGCCCCATCGCCGCCACCAGCACCATCTGCGTGCCGAAATCCACCGGCGGAACGGAGGACGGAGACTGCCCCGCCGTCATCCGCCGCCAGAGCGCGCTCCACGCCGCGGGGTCGCGCACCACCTGCTCGCCGCGCTCCGCGATCCCCCCATTGAACCGAACGCGTGAATGAACGTCCTCTCCGAACCGGCGCAGCGGAACGGTGTCGCCATCCGCCATGGCGGGCGGCCCCTGGCTCGGAGGTGGATCCATGGCCGGGCTTTCCGGAGGGGTGCAGGCGGCGCCCGCGGCCAGGACGGCGGCGAGCATCAGGCGGGAAATCGTCATCCAGTCCATCTCCTTTGGGATTCCCGGCGGGCGGAGGTCCGCCCGCCGGGAACGTGGGTGCGGATCAGATCCGCGAGTACGACAATCGGTTGGGAGAACCGGTCCCCGCGTTGGTGATCACGCCCGTGGTGGCGTTGTTCACGATGACGCTCTTGATGGTCGCGGGCGTCGCCGTGGGATTGCGGCCCAGGTAGTTGGCGGCGATCCCCGCCACGTGGGGTGATGCGAACGAAGTGCCGCTGTCCACGCGATAGTCATAGTCGTCCAGGATTCCCGCCGACTCCAGGTCCTTGCCCGGTGCAAAGAGGTTGAGGCACGGGCCGTAGTTGGAGGCCCGGGGGGCCGTGAAGAAGGCCCGGGAATCCAGGCTGTCCGTGGCGCCGACGGTGATGGTGCCCAGGGTGTGGGACGGCGTGAAGTTGCAGGCGTCGGCGTTGTCGTTGCCCGCCGCCACCACCCAGGAAACCCCCGCCTGGATGGATGCGTAGATGGCCTGGTCCAGCTCCGGGACCACCTGGGGGAACCCCACGCTGAAGTTCGCGACGGCGGGCTTGCGATGGTTGTTGGTCACCCAGTTGGCCGCGGAAACCGCATCGTTGGAATTGACGCCCCCCTGGCAGTTGGCCACGCGCACGGAGTGCAGTCGCGCCTTCTTGGCGACGCCGTACTCCCGCCCGCCCACGATGGCGGCCACGAAGGTACCGTGTCCGTTGCAGTCGTCCGCCGTGCCGCCCGACGTCAGCACGTCGATCCCGCGCACCGCCCTGCCCTCGAAGTCCGTGTGCGTGTAGCGGATGCCGCTATCCACCACGTAGACGTTCACGTTGGGCGCCGAATCGGTGTAGGTGTACGCATTGTCCAGCGGACGGGCGCGCTGGTCGATACGGTCCAGCCCCCAGTTGTACGGGTAGTACAGCGTTCCGGACACGTGGCCGCGCACCACCGGGTTCACGAACGCCACGTGGGGATGCCGCTTGACCTTGTCCAGCTGCTTGTCATCCATCTTGGCCGAGAAGCCGTGGATCCACGCCTCGTCCCACTCGTGTGAGGTCGAGACGCCGTACGTGTTGCGCATGATGGCCATCACGGCCCGCTGGTTCACGTCGGCGCGAAAGACGACGTTGTAGTGCCCCGGCACCACGTCTTCCGGCGCGTATTGCGGCAGGCCCACGGGGGCGCCGCGCTTGTCCAGCTGCGGAACCAGGTTCTCGGCTGTGGCCAGCGGCCGGGCGGGGGTCGCGGTCGGCTGGTCGGAGCACGCTGCCAGGGCAAGAACCAGGCAGCAGGCGGCCAGGGGGGAGCGGTGTGTCATAGCGGACTCTCTGGGTGAGTGTTCCCTCGTACAGCATCGGGACCCCGGAAAGCGAGGCGCGCCTGCCGCCCCGCCACTCCTCCTGGCGGAGGACGGCGGGAGCAGCTCCCT
>DATING010000737.1:0-6386 GCA_035474555.1 Longimicrobium sp.
CCAGCCCGTCGCCCTCGTTCCACTGGCCCGCGTATCCGCCGATGCCGTTGTACGCCGTCACGCGGTGGCAGGGGATCACGATGGGGATGGGGTTGTGGCGGTTGGCCTGACCCACGGCGCGCGGCGCGCGGCACTCCACCACCTCGGCCACCTCGCCGTACGTGCGCGTCTGGCCGTTGGGAATGCGGCACAGCGCCTCCCACACGCGCCGGCGAAACTCCGTCCCCTCCGGCGACAGCGGCAGGTCGAACTCGCGGCGCGTTCCGGCAAAGTACTCGCGCAACTGCTCGGCCACCTTCCACCCCAGCGGGTCGTCGCGGGTGGGCTCCACGCGGGTGCCGGCGGGCGGGTGCGCGCCCTGCGGCCAGAAGTGGATGTACCGCACCGCCGCGTCGTCGTACTCCACGAACAGCGGCCCCACCGGCGACGGCAGCAGCAGCCGCTTGACCGCCGACGACGGCTCCATCCGCGGCTTTCCCTGCCGCGCCGTAGAGGTCCTGACCATCAGCATCCTCCATCCACCCGAGGCAACGGCCGTGCTTTCACTCCCGCACTAACGCACTAACGCACGCCGTTCCTCAGCGGCCCTTGAACTCCGCCTTGCGCTTCTCCAGGAACGCCTGCATCCCCTCGCGCATGTCGTCCGTGGCGGCGAGCAGGCCAAAGAGGTTGCTCTCCATCGCCAGGCCGTCGTCCACCGACATCTCCATCCCGCGCGTAGTGCACTCGATGGCGAGTCCGACGGCGATGGGGCCGTTGGCGAGGATCGTCTGCATCATCGCGCGCGCCTCGGACATCAGCGCCTCCTTGGGGCTGGGCGCCTCGCCTCCTTCCGCCGCTTCGGGCTTCCGCACGACCTTGTTCACCAGGCCGATACGGTACGCCTCGTCGGCCTTGATGAACTGCGCGGAGAGCATGAGCTCCAGCGCGCGGCCCTTGCCCACGATGCGGGGCAGGCGCAGGGTGCCGCCGTAGCCGGGGATGATGCCCAGCTTGACCTCCGGCAGCCCGAACTGCGCGTTCTCGCCCGCGATGCGCAGGTGGCAGGCCAGCGCCAGCTCGCATCCGCCGCCCAGCGCGAAGCCGTTGACGGCCGCGATCACCGGCTTGCGCGACAGCTCGATCGCCCGGAACACGCGCTGCCCCAGGCGGCTGACCTCGATGCCGTCCACGGGACCCATCTGGGACAGCTCGGCGATGTCGGCGCCGGCCACGAACGCCTTTTCGCCCGTGCCCGTGAGGATCACGCCGCCGATGTCGTCGCGCGACGTGATCTCGTCCACGGCCTGGGCCAGCTCGCGGATGGTCTGCTCGTTGAGCGCGTTGAGCTTGTCCGGCCGGTTGATGGACAGCGTGGCGATGCGGTCCTGGACTTCGAGCGTGAGGTTCGTGTAGTCGGCCATGGAAGTGCGTGAGTGCGGTAGTGCGTGAGTGCGTGAGTACGACCCTGCGACGGCACTGTTTGCGCGCGCACAACCTACGCGCGCGGCGGATGGCGGGCAACGCGGGTGGTCCGTGGAGGGGCCGGGATGATGCGGAGAGAATAAGGGAGGCTGCCTCGGTGCACGGCGGCGCGGTCCCGCCGGACGCCCCCTCCCGCTCGTTCCTCGCGACCTCCCCCAAAAACCCCTGGGGGAGGTAAGATGGATTCCAGGCGGATGGCTGAGGTTCTTCCCCGGCAGCCTGCCGTGGCAACCGCGTGCGCGATGAGATTTCTGCCGATGCCGCTCGATCTCCGCGCGGCACCAACCGACGGAGCCACGCGGACCCCACGGCACCGGCCCGTGCACGATCTGTCGGCGCAGGCCGATATCGCGGGTTCATTGCCGCGATTTCAATCGCCGGGGGACGGAAGCACGCCACACGGCACCTTCCCGTCCTCGACCACTCCGGACCACACGCCGCCCGGGCACCCTGTCCCGTTCTTCATCGAGCACACATGCGCCCGCCCGGGAACATCCGCACCCCTCGCCAGTGTACCTCCGAGGCATTCTGCGCGGGCGATCCGGCGGATGCGCGGCGGCTGATGCGGCGCCGTTTTCGCGACCCGCGCCGGGTGCCCGCGCGGTCCGCCCCGGCGGGGGCACCCCCCGCCGCGCCACGCCGCCGCTCGTCCCACGGGGGGCGCCACCCGTCCCGCTGCCCCCTATCGTTCACCACGCGCCCCTTTGCGACGTAAATCCGTCGCAGCTTCCCAGCCCATTCCACGGACGGCAAAGATGGCGGCTCGCGGGCTTGCGACATTTGTGGCGGGATGATTATCATCGCTGTCCCACGCGCGTTTTCGGTCAAGCTCAACCCCTGCCCGGCGCGCGGCGGGACCGTCGCGGGCGCGGCGGAGCGAACTGCCCGCCGGCCGGGCGGACCCGTGCGATCCCGCGGGATGACGCACCCTCCGCCGCCGCTACGTTGCTCTCCGTTTCCGCCGTTTTTCCGCGCAGATCACCGTCACCCAGCAGCCGCATGATGGAACCCTGGATGGATGAGGCCGCCGGCCGGGGGGCAGACGCCCTCATGAGCCGCTTCGTCTGCCGCGTGTCGGGCGCCCCCGCCGGCACCGTGGACGGCATGCGCGCCGAGCGCGCCCTGGCGCTCTTCGGCCAGCTGGCCGAGACGGAGGCCCGCCTGCACGCCGCGCGCGAGGACATGTCGCAGCGGCTGTTCACGGCCATCGGCGCCGCGCAGGAAAAGCCCCTCCGCAACAAGCTCATCGCCCTCAAGCGCGACCTGTACAACCTCAAGCCCCAGTCCGCCGAAAAGCTGGACGCGGCCCTGGCCGGCACGGACGCGGAGACGGCGGACGCCGTGCGCGCGTTCGCGTCCGACGTGCAGCGGGTGCGCGGGCTGGAGGACGAGGTGCGCGCCGCCCACGACGAGGGCGCCGCCCGGGCCCGCGGCCAGTTCCGCGAGCAGATCACGGACGCGGACTTTCGCAAGGGACTGATGGTGAGCAGCCGCTCGCTGTACGGCCACCTGGGCCGGTACGCGGCGGTCGCGGAGAGCGGCGAGCTGAGCGGGCGCGACGAGAAGACGGAGCGCGGCCTGCTGCGCTACTACACGCGCATGGCCATGAAGGCCACCCCGTTCGCCACCTTCTGCGCCATCATCCCGGGCACGTTCGTGGATGGCGACGCGGCCGTGGAGGGCGAGACGCGCTTTTCCGGCGACCCGCGCGTCAAGCGCAGCTTCGTCCGCATCAACAAGTTCCTGTACGGCCTGCTCTTCGACCACCTGAAGACGCGCCCGGCGTTCCGCCACGCGCTGGCCGTGGAGCGGAACCCCACGCTCCGCAGCGAGGGGCCGCGCCTGGTCTTCCTGACCTCCATCGAGGGGCGCGAGGTGTTCCAGCGCCTGGGCGACAACGAGGTGCTGCAGCTCATCGCCAGCCGCTTTGCCGACGGCGGGGCGCCCACGCTGGGCGAGCTCATCCGCGCCCTCTCGTCGGACCCGGAGATCGACGCCACGCCCGAGGAGGCCGAGGCGTACCTGGACAAGCTCATCGAGATCGGCTTCCTGCGCTTCCACACCGGCATCCGCGAGCAGGACGCGGACTGGGACCTCCCCTTCCGCACGCTGCTGGACGGCATCGACGACGAGCACGCCCAGCGCTCCAGCACGCTGCTGGCCCGCCTGCGCGAGCGGGTGGAGGCGTACACGGACGCGGGGGTGCAGGCGCGCGCCGACATCATCGAGCAGATCCACGCCGACATCGAGGAGGCGCTGGACGCCATGCAGGTGACGGCGCGGCTGCGCAAGGACATGCCGTTCTACGAGGACGCCACCAGCGCTGCGTCCGCCGAGATCTCGCTGACGCCCGGCGTGCGCCGCGCGTTCGGCGCCTTCGAGGAGTGGGTGCGCGCCACGTCGCGCCTGGCGTGGCCGCGGCCGGACCTGGCCACCATGCGCCACTTCTTCGCGACGTACTACGAGAGCACCGAGGGCGTGCCCCTGCTCAAGTTCTACGAGGACTTCTACCGCGAGCACTTCAAGGCGCACGTGGAAAAGGAGGCCAAGCAGCGCGGCGGGGCCGGCAAGGACGAGCTGGACGGCTACGACGTGGGCAACCCGTTCGGCCTGCAGAGCATCAAGGACTTGGGCGCGGCCCGCATGCGCCTCACCGAGGTCATCCGCAAGCGCTGGGACGCCGACCGCGAGGCCCACTCGTTCGACCTCTCCGCGCAGGAGGTGGAGGAGGCGCTGGCGGGGGTGGAGACGCTGAGCGGCGTCCCCCGCTCCATGGGCGCCTTCGGCCTGATGATCCCGTCGGAGGGCGAGGGGGCCGATCCCACCTTCCTGCTGCACGGCAGCAGCTACACGGCGGGATACGGCAAGTACTTTTCGCGCTTCCTGTACATGCTCCCCGACGACGTGCAGGAAGACGTGCGCCGGGCCAACGCGGCGCTCACGGGCGAGCTGCTGGCGGAGATCTGCGGCGACGCGCAGTTCAACGCCAACCTGCACCCGCCCCTGATGCGGTGGGAGATCAGCTACCCCACGGGCGAGAGCGGCAACACGGACCAGCAGCTGCGCAGCAGCGAGATCCTGGTCTTTCCGGACCCGGAGGACCCGCAGAGCCTGGCGCTGGTGCACGCGCCCACTGGCGGCCGCGTGATCCCCGTGGACCTGGGATTCCTGAACCCGCGCATGCGGCCGCCGCTGTACCAGCTGCTGTCGCGGTTTACCCCGCCGGTGATGTACGCGCCCTCGCTCCCGGAGTCCGCGGACGAGCCGCGCCGGCCGCCGGAGACGAAGAAGCTGGACGTGGATGGCGTGACGGTGCAGGCGTTCGACAGCCCGGAGGCCGCCGCCGCGGGGCAGGGGGACGGCGCGTCGCAGCAGCTCAGCTGCGCCTGCGAGCAGCTCGCCCAGCGCGACACGCCCACGGAATACGCCAGCTGCACCTGCTTCGCCGAGCCCGTGGCGGAGGCCGGCACGGTGAACGCGGGCACGGTGGACGCAGCGGGCGGCGCCAAGGCAGCGGAGGTCAAGGCGGGCGACGATGCCCCGCCGGCGGACGCGGCTCCCGCGGGCGAGGCCCCGGCCGCGGCGGAAGCGCCCGCGCCGCCGCCGCCCGTCATCAACTACCGCCCCCGCATCACCTTCGGCGGGGGGCGGGTGGTGCTCACGCGGCGCCGGTGGGTGGTGCCCGGCGTGCTGTTCCCCCAGCGCCGCGCGGACGAGTCCCCGGCGGACTTCTTCCTGCGCGCCAACCGCTGGCGGGTGGAGAACGGCATCCCCGAGACATCGTACCTGCGCGTGATGCCGGGGACGGAGCCGCGCACCGCCAAGCCCGGCCAGCCGGCCGGCGAGGCCGCCGCCGAGGCGCCGGCCGACGCGGGCGCGGAGATCCCCGGCTACGAGGGCGGCGCCCCCGAGGCCGAGGTGCACGACGAGGAAGCCGAAGCCGCGGCGCCGGACGCCGCCGCGGACGCCGTGGCGGATGGAGCCGCGGCGGACCCCGAGGACCCGGCCGCCGCGGCGGCCAAGGCGGCGGACGCGGCCAAGAAGCGCACGCAGCCGTCCAAGGACTTCTTCAAGCCGCAGTTCATGGACTTCGGCAACCCGCTGCTGGTGGGGCTGCTGGGACGCATCGCCACGGGGCTCAAGCACTTCTCCGCCGTCTTCGAGGAGCGCTACCCGGACCAGGCCGCCCTGCCCCGGCACGGCGACGACGCCTTCGTCACCGAGCTGGTGGTGCAGATGTACTTTCCCGGCGGCACCGCATCCGCGCAGGCGGAAGAGGGCGCGCTGGCGGAGGCGGCCCCCACGGCATGAGCGACAGGACCGACGTGACCCAATCGACCGAGACGGACGTGACGGCGGCCGCGGATGCCGCCGGGCGCGAGTGGCTGAGCGTGTACCTGTTCTTCAACGGGTGGATCTACGCCCCGGAGTGCGACCGCGTGGTGGTGGACGTGGTGGAGCCGTTCGTCCGCCGCTGCCAGGGCGAGGGGTGGATCGGCCAGCACTTCTTCATCCGCTACAGCGAGTTCGGCCCGCACGTGCGGCTTAGGCTGCTGGGCGCGCCGGACGTGCTGAGCGGCCGGGTGTGGCCCGCGCTGGTGCAGCACCTGCGCGCGGCGAACCCGGACGTGGTCGTGGACGAGCGGCCTGAGACGCCCGCCGTTCCCCCGCGGGCGGAGGACGAGCCCGTCCGGGTGACGCACGTGGCGCGGGTGGAGTACGAGCCGGAGACGGAGCGCTACGGCGGGCCCGACGCCCTGCTCGTCTCCGAGCGCGTCTTCGAGGTGTCCAGCGACGCCGCGTTCGCCCTTACGGCCAAGATGACGCCGGAGCGCTCCTCCCGCCTGGGCAAGGGGCTCCTGTCGATGGTCGTCCTCGTCCACGCCGTTTGCGGCGCGCGCGAGCGGGGGGCGGCGTTCGCG
>DATING010000738.1:0-6224 GCA_035474555.1 Longimicrobium sp.
GTTCACCGAGCGGCTCGGAATCCAGCTCGGCGGGGCGAGCGAGGAGGTGGCGCGGCTGCAGGAGGAGGGGAAGACGGTGGTGCTGCTCGGTGACGAGCGGCGCGCGTGGGGGATGATCGCCATCCGCGACAACCTGCGCGAGAACGCGCGCGAGGCGATCCGCAGGCTGCACGAGGCGGGGGTGGAGAAGGTGGTGATGCTGACCGGCGACAACCAGCGCACCGCCCTCGCGATCGCGCGGGAAGCGGGGATCGACGAGGTGCACGCGGACCTGAAGCCGGACGACAAGGCCCGGATCGTCCGGGAGCTGACCCAGCGGGTGGGCCACGTCGCCATGGTGGGGGACGGCGTGAACGACGCCCCTGCCCTCGCCGAGGCCACGGTCGGCGTGGCGATGGGCGCGGCCGGGACGGACGTGGCGCTGGAGACTGCGGACGTCGCCCTGATGGCAGACGACCTCGAGAAGCTGGTCTACGCGCTTCACCTCGCCAAGCGCAACCAGAGGATCGTACGGCAGAACATCGCGCTGTCGGCGGTGGTGATCGCCGTGCTGGTGGTGGGCGCGGTCTCAGGCGTCTTCACGCTCCCCATCGCGGTGCTCGGGCACGAGATCAGCGAGTTCATCGTGATCGGCAACGGCCTGCGGATGCTGCGCGCATGAGCCGGGCGGCCATGGATACTCTGGTAACCCCGTTTCCGGTCGAGGAACACCGTGTGGAGCGCCTGGTCGGGCTCGGGATTGGAGTGCGGTCCCGCTTCGCTCCAGGGCAGGAGCGTGCCCGGGGGAAGGCCGGTGTGACCCTTCAAGCCGCCCTGTGGCAATGACCTACCTGCTCTTCGACGTCGTCTTCCTGGTGGTTCCGGCAGTGAGCCTGCTCGCCTCCGCGCGCGATCGCCTGCGGGAGCCTCGTGCCTGGTGGGCACTGGTGGGGATGATGGTCCTCGCTGTGGCCTACACCGGACCGTGGGACAGCTACCTCGTCCGAACGGGAGTGTGGGACTACGGCGCCGACCGCGTCCAGTGGACGATCGCGGCGGTACCCGTCGAGGAGTACGCCTTCATGCTCCTCCAGGTGCTTCTGACCGGCTCGTTCCTGCTGCGGATCGAGCGCAGGCTGCCGGCGTCGGCGGTGGCGCCGACCCGGCGAGCGCGGGCCGCGGGCGCTGCCGTCTGGATCGTCGCGGGTCTCCTGGGTGCTGCTCTGCTTCCCGGGGAGGCCACACGTTATCTGGGCCTCATCCTGGTCTGGGTCTCGCCCGTGCTCGCGGGGCAATGGGCGCTCGGCGGCAGGCAGTTCTGGAGCTCACGAAGGCTCGTGTCGTGGAGTGTGATCGTGCCGACGCTCTATCTCTGGGTCGCGGATTGGATCGCTCTTCGCCTCGGCATCTGGGAGATCTCTCCTCGCTACAGCACCGGGATCGGCGTGCTGGGCCTGCCGGTGGAGGAGATGGCCTTCTTCGCGCTCACGAACCTCCTGGTCATCCAGGGCATGCTGCTGGTCCTGCGCGGACCTGGGGGCGCGAGCGCAGACCCTCCAGGGTCAGTGGTGTCAGGCAGGACGCGGGGTAGCCGAGATGGATCCCGGACCCCGGATGGGCTCTTCATTCCTTAGGCAACAGGGAGGCAGGGTGATGACTGACGGTTTCGACGCGGCGGTGACCGCAGGGAGACAGGGCTGGGGCGTGGATGATCCCAGGAGCAGCCGGGATCCGGAGCGTGGCCCGGCCTCGTGCTCGCAGCCGGACACGGTGGCCGGCGCCGACCGGCGGATGCTGGGCGCATGAGTGCCCCGTCCACCGAGACCGCCGCGCCGGGCGAGCGCGGCCCTTCAAAGGCGGGCCTGTTCTGGCCGGCGGTGTTGCTCATCACCGTGGGGGACGTGCTCACCAAGTACTGGGCGCATCGATACCTTGAATGGGGCGAGCCGGTGCGGGTCGCGGGAGACGTCTTCCGCCTCAGGCTGAACTACAACCCGGGCGCCGCCTTCGGGATGTACCTGGGCGCCCATTCGCGCTGGATCTTCCTGGCGCTGGCGCTCGTGATCCTGGTGGTGCTGGGGTCGATGTACCGCCAGACCGCGCCGGGCGAGCGCGCCAAGGCCCTTGCGCTCGGGCTGGTCTGCGGAGGGGCGATCGGCAACGTGATCAACCGCCTGTGGTCTCCCCGCGGGGTGGTGGACTTCCTGGACTTCGGACTGGGTGACGCGCGCTGGCCCACCTTCAACGTCGCCGACATCGGCGTCACCACGGGCGCGGTGCTCCTGGCCTGGATTCTCTGGCGCGAGGATAACGCGGGAACCGCCGCGAACGGGTCCGGTCCCGGCGAGTCGCCCGGGGACCGTGGAACCGCCGCCGGTGCGCACTGAGAGCTAAAGGAGACCCGGGCGGGTCGCGCTGGCCGCGGCCGAGCGCGTGGGGCCCGGCGGCGTGGTCGTCGCCCTCGGGAGATGCTGGAGCGGATTGCCCGCCGGGCGGCCGCGCGCGGGCTCGGGAACGTGCGCGTCGTCCACGGCGCGGTGGAGTCGGCCGCCGAGCACCTGCAGCCGGGGGAGCGGTTCGACCGCGCCTTCCTGGTGACGGTCCTCGGCGAGGTGCCGGACCGCGGGGCCGCGCTCCGGGCGCTGCACGAGGTGCTGCGGCCCGGCGGGGTCCTCTCGGTCACGGAAGTTCCTCCCCGATCCCCACTACCAGAGCCGGCGGGCGGTACGGCGCCTCGCGGCGGAGTCCGGGGTTCGTGGGTGGAGAATCCTACGGCAACGCATTGGCCTTCACCCTGAACTTCCGCAGGAGCAACCAGTGATCCCCTTCTTCACCCAGCCCTCGCTCGACCTGGGCCCCTTCACGGTGCACGCCTTCGGGTTGATCGTCGCGGCCGCGGTGCTCACGGGGCTGTCGGTCGGTGCGCGGCGATTCCGGAGCGAGGGGCTCGACGTGGCTCTGGGGGAGCGCCTCGCCGGCTGGGCGATCATTGGCGGCCTGCTGGGCGCGCACCTTTTCTCGGTGCTCTTCTACTTCCCGCACAAGCTGGCGGAGAACCCGATGCTGCTTCTCAAGTTGTGGGAGGACATCAGCTCGTTCGGAAGCATGCTGGGCGGCGCCCTTGCGATCGGGCTGTTCCTGCGGATGCATGGCTCGGGAGAGACCACATCCAGGCGTTGGGCGTATCTCGATGTGGCTGCCTACGTATTCCCCGTCTCCCTGATGATCGGGCGCGTGGCCTGCACCCTCGCGCACGACCATCCGGGGACGCTCACGCGTGCCCCGCTGTCCGTCAGCCTGCGCTCCGAGGAGGCGCGCACGTACATCACGGGCGTGTACACGGCCGCGGGGCGGGCGGGCGAGCTCCCTCCAGCCGGCCAGCTGGCGCAGATGGGGTTCCATGATCTCGGCTGGTACGAGTTCCTATACCTGGCCACAGTCGTCGTCCCGGTGATCCTGTGGGTGGGCCGGCGGCGGCGCACGCCGGGTGTGTTCCTGGCGCTCTTCATCGCGCTCTACCTGCCCGTGCGCATCCTGCTGGATTTCCTGCGCGTGGCAGACACGCGCTACGCCGGCCTGACCCCGGCGCAGTGGGTGGCGGCGCTCGCGCTCCTCGCCCTGCCGGCCCTGGTCGTCGCGATCCGCCGACGGGCGGCCGCCGGCCCCCTGGCCGGGGATGTGTCCGGGCGCGGCGCGCACGAACCCCCCGAAGCTGCCTCCGGGGTCGCGGGGCTCCCGGAGCGATGACGGGGACGTTGAAGGAGGAACCGGAGAGTGGACCTGACGCAGACCCTGGAAACGGAGAGAGAGGGATGGGCGAATCGTTCGACGTGATCGTGCTGGGCGCCGGGCCCGGCGGCTATGTGGCGGCGCTACGGGCCGCGCAACGCGGCATGAAGGTGGCCTGCGTGGAGGCGAACACCTTCCCAGGCGGCCTCGGCGGGGTGTGCAACAACGCCGGGTGCATCCCGACCAAGGCGCTGCTGGAGAGCGCATATTACGCCGCCAACGTGGGACACCTCTCGAAGCTCGGCGTCACCGTCGGGAGCGTCACGCTCGACTTCGCCCAGGCGGTGCGCCACAGCCGCTCGGTGGCCGACGGGGGCGTCAAGGGGATCACGTACCTCTTCCGGAAGCAGGGGGTCACACTGGTCACGGGATGGGGGAGGCTCACCATGCCCCGGCCCGACGGGCTTCACGAGGTCACCGTGGAGGGGGCAGAGGGCGAACGCGTCCTCACCGCCCGCAATGTCGTCGTGGCGACCGGGTCGCGGCCGCGGGACCTGCCCTTCCTCCGCTTCGACGGCGAGCGGGTGTGGAGCTCCAACGAGGCGGTGGCCGCGGACGCCGCCCCGGCCTCGCTCGCGGTAGTCGGGGCCGGGGCGGTGGGGATGGAGTTCGCCGACGTGTACGCCTCCTTCGGCACACGCGTGACGGTCGTCGAGGCCCTGGAGCGCGTGCTGCCGCTGGAGGACGCCGAAGCCAGCGCGGTAGTGGAGAAGGCCTACCGCCGCCGCGGGATCGAGGTGCTGACCGGGACGCGCCTGGAAGGGGCCGAGACGGGCACGGACGGCGTGCGGCTGCGGGCGCGGCTCCCGGGAGGCGAGGAGCGCGTGCTGGAGGCCGAACGGGTCCTGGTGGCGATTGGCCGGGCGCCGCTGGTGGAGGACATCGGGCTCGAGGAGGCGGGCGTACGGGTGGAGAAGGGCTCCATCCCGACCGACGAGCGGATGCGGACCAACGTCCCCGGGATCTACGCCATCGGGGACGTGACGCGGCCGCCGCTCCTCGCGCACAAGGCATGGGCGGAGGCCGCCGCGGTCGTGGGCGCGATCGCCGGCGATGAGAAGGTCCGGGTGAACTACGACAACATCCCGGGCGTGACCTACTGCCATCCCGAGGTGGCCTCGGTGGGGCTGACTGAAGAGGCCGCGCGGGCACAGGGGCACACCTTCCAGGTGGGCCGCTTCCCCTGGAGCGCCAACGGCAGGGCCCGCGGGATGGCGGATGCCGATGGGTTCGTGAAGGTGCTCCGCGATGGCCGCTACGGCGAGGTGCTCGGCGCCCACATCGTCGGCCCGCACGCGAGCGAGCTGATCGGCACCTTCGTGGTGGGCCGGCTGCTCGAAACCACCGTGGAGTACCTGGACCACGCCATCCTCCCCCATCCCACGCTCTCGGATTCGATTCCCGAAGCGGCGCTGGACGCGCTGGGGCGGGCGGTCCACCTGTGAGGCAGGCGCCCGCGAAAGCCGGCGGCGCCGGCCCTTCGTACCACCTGGCGGCGGGCGCATCCCGTGCGCGTCCCGCCACGGCGCTACCTACCCCAACCGGAGAGCACGTGTGATGCACACCCTCCGCTGCACCATGCTGCTGGCGCTCGCGATGCTCGCGGGCGCCTGCAACGGGACCGACGCCAGAGCGGCGACGGGGGCGGCAAGCCCCGCCCGCGGACCCGCCGCTTCGGCCGGAGCCTCGCCGGCGGCCACGACCCACGAGGTGCGCATGGTATTCGAGGGAGGCTCGGCCCGGTTCGAGCCGGCTACCCTGACGATTCGTGCCGGCGACGTCGTCCGCTTCGTCAACGCCGCCGGTGGGCCGCACAACGTCTCCTTCGTTCCGGCGGCGGTGCCGGACGCGGTCGAGCCGGTGCTGTCCGCGGCGATGGCGGGCCAGATCCAGCCGCTGGCGGGCCCGCTCGTCACCGAGCCGAACGGCGTCTACACCATCTCCTTCGCTGGGATGGCGCCCGGCCGCTACGAGTTCCATTGCCTCCCGCACCGCGCCATGGGGATGACCGGGGCAATCGTGGTCGAGGCGGCGGGCGCGGCACCGGCTTCGGCCGCGCTTCCAGCGGCTTCTCCGTCCGCGCAGGCTGCCCCGGCCTCTGGCCAGGTGCGGCTGGGCGTCGGCCGCTCGGACCGCTACGGCGCATACGTGACCGACGCAGGCGGGCGCGCCCTTTACCTGCTGGAGGACGGTCGGGATTGCTACGATGCCTGCGTGGGAGTGTGGCCGCCGCTACTCGCCGGCGGGGCCGCCCCAGCGGCCTCGGATCCCGCGCTCCGGCCGGAGCGGATGGGCACCGCCCGGCGTCGCGACGGCACGCTGCAGGTCACCTACGGCGGCCACCCGCTCTACTACTACGTGGGCGACCAGCGTCCCGGGGACACGATGGGGCAGCACGTCGAGGACGCCTGGGGGGAGTGGTACCTGGTCGGCCCGCACGGGCGCGAGGTCGAGGG
>DATING010000739.1:0-3339 GCA_035474555.1 Longimicrobium sp.
TGTGGGGCGCGCTGCTGAACGGCGCCGCGCTCGTCGGCATCCACAAGGACGTCGCGCTGGAGCCCGCGCGGCTGGCGGAGACCCTCCGCGCGGAGCGGCTGACGATCCTCTTTCTCACCACGGCGCTCTTCAACCAGGCCGCCCGCGAGCTTCCCGGCGCGTTCGGGGGGCTGCGCGCGGTGTTCTTCGGCGGCGAGGCGGCGGACCCGGACGCCCTGCGGCGCGTGCTGCGGGCCGGCGGTCCCGAGCGGCTGGTCAACGGCTACGGCCCGACGGAGAACACCATCTTCAGCGCTGTCCACACCGTGCGGGAGGTGCCGGAGGGCGCCACGAGCGTTCCCATCGGCCGGCCCGTATCCAACTCCACGGCGTACGTGCTGGGCGGGGCGGGGGAGCCGCTGCCCGTCGGCCTTCCCGGCGAACTGTTCGTGGGCGGCGACGGCGTGGCGCGCGGCTACCTGGGCCGCCCCGGGCTGACGGCGGAGCGCTTCATCCCCGATCCGTTCGCCACCCAGCCGGGCGCGCGGATGTACCGCACGGGCGACCGCGGGCGGTGGCTGCGCGACGGCACGCTGGAGTTCCTGGGGCGCCTGGACGGGCAGGTGAAGATCCGCGGCTTCCGCATCGAGACCGGCGAGATCGAGGCGGCGCTGCGGACGCACGATGCCGTCACGGACTGCGTCGTCGTCGCGCGGCAGGATCCGGGTGACAACAACGGTGCGGGCGAGCGGCGGCTGGTCGCGTACGTGGTCGCGGGGGATGCGGACGCGGACGGGTTGCGCGCCCACCTGCGGCGCACGCTGCCGGACTACATGGTGCCGGGCGCCTTCGTGCTGCTGGAGCGGCTGCCGCTGACGCCCAACGGCAAGCTGGACCGCCGCGCGCTGCCGGAGCCGGACTACGCCGGCGGCGAGCACGTCGCGCCGCGCACGCCAGTGGAGGAAGTGCTGGCGGGGATCTGGGCGGAGGTGCTGGGGCTGGAGCGCGTGGGCGCGGAGGCCAACTTCTTCGAAGTGGGCGGCCATTCGCTGCTGGCGACGCGCGTCATCTCCCGCGTCCGCGCCGTGTTCGGCGTGGAGCCGACGGTGCGCACGATGTTCGAGGCGCCCACGGTGGCGGAGCTGGCGGACGCCGTGGAGGCGCTGCGCCGCGCGGACCTGCCGCAGCTGCCCCCGGTCGTCCCCGTGGAGCGGGGGGATGCGCTGCCGCTCTCGTTCGCGCAGGAGCGCTTATGGCTCATCGACCGGCTACAGCCCGGGAGCGCCGTCTACAACGTCCCCGCCGGCGTGCGGCTGCGCGGCGCGCTGGACGCCGCCGCCCTGGAACGCGCGCTGGGCGAGATCGTCCATCGCCACGAGGCGCTGCGGACGACGTTCCCGGAGCATGACGGCGCCCCCGTGCAGCGCATCGCGCCCTTCGCCGGGTGGACGCTGCCCGTGGAGGACCTGTCCGCGCTGGATGCGGATCCGCGCGAGGCGGCCGTCCGCGACCGGGCGGCGGCGGACGCGGCGCGGCCCTTCGACCTGGCGGCGGGCCCGCTCTTCCGCGCGCATCTGCTGCGGCTGGCGGACGACGAGCACGTGCTGCTGCTCAACATGCACCACGTGGTGACGGACGCGTGGAGCCTGGGCGTGCTCTTCCGCGAGCTGGCGGCGCTGTACGGCGCCTTCGTGGAAGGTGCGGAATCGCCGCTGCCCGCGCTGGCCGTGCAGTACGCGGACTACGCCGTGTGGGAGCGCGAACAGCTGCGCGGCGAGGCGCTGGAGCAGCACCTGGCGTACTGGCGCGAGCGGCTGGCCGGCGCCCCCGCGCTGCTGGAGCTGCCGTCCGATCACCCGCGGCCGGCCGTGGCCACCTACCGCGGCGCGCACGTGCCCATCGACCTCCCCACCTCGCTCCTGGAGCGGCTGGAGGCGCTGGGGCGCGGCGAGGGCGTCTCGCTCTTCATGGTGCTGCTGGGCGCGTTCTCCGCGTTGCTGTCCAGGTACAGCGGCAGCGACGACGTCGTGCTCGGCAGCCCGGCCGCGGGGCGCACGCGGCGCGAGGTGGAGGGATTGATCGGCTTCTTCGTCAACACGCTCGTTCTGCGGACGGAATTGGAGGGCGATCCGTCCTTCCGCGAGGTGCTGAAGCGCGTGCGCACGGCCACGCTGGGCGCGTACGAGCACGGCGAGCTTCCGTTCGAAAAGCTGGTGGCGGAGCTGCAGCCGGAGCGCTCGTTGGGCCACGCCCCCCTCTTCCAGGTGCTCTTCGCCCTGCAGAACGCGGATCTCTCCGGCGGCGACCTGCCGGGGCTGCGGATGGAGGGGGTGGAGGTGGACGTGGATTCCACCAAGTTCGACCTGGAGCTGCACCTCATGGCGCACCCGGGCGGGCTGGGCGGCGTGCTGACCTACGCCACGGACCTGTTCGAGCGCGGAACCGTGGAGCGGATGGCGGCGCACCTGGCCCGCGTGCTGGAGCAGGTCGCGGCGGACGCGGAGCTGCGCCTGTCCGCCCTGGAGCTGGTGGATGACGACGAGCGCCGGCAGCTGGATGCCTGGGCCGGCACGGACGCGCCGGTTCCCGCCGACGCCTGCATCCACCAGCTGGTGGAGGCGCAGGTCGCCCGGACGCCGGATGCCGTCGCGCTCGTCCACGAGACGGAGTCGGTCACCTACGCGGCGCTGAACGCGCGGGCCAACCGGCTCGCGCACCACCTGCGCGGCCTGGGCGTGGGGCCGGAGACGCGCGTGGGCATCTGCCTGCCGCGCGGGGTAGAGATGGTGGCCGCCATCCTGGGTGTGCTGAAGTCCGGCGCGGCGTACGTGCCGCTGGACCCGGCGTATCCCCCCGAGCGCTTGTCGTTCATGGCGGCGGATTCCGGGATCTCCGTCCTCGTCACCGTGGATGCGCTCCGCGGCGTGCTCCCCGTGGCGGACGGCGTGCGCATCGTCCGCATCGACACGGACGCGCGGACCATCGCCCGCGCGCGGGAGGACGACCTGGAGGGCGGGGCCCATCCGCGCTCCCTGGCGTACCTCATCTACACCTCCGGATCCACCGGCGTCCCCAAGGGCGTCGCCATCGAGCACGGGAGCGCGGTGGCGATGCTGGCGTGGGGCGCGGAGGTGTGGACGGCGGAAGAGCTGGGGGGGATGCTGGCGTCCACCTCCATCTGCTTCGACATCTCCGTCTACGAGCTGTTCCTGCCGCTGTCGCGCGGCGGCCGCGTGATCCTGGTGGAGAACGCGCTGGCGCTGGCGAATTCCGCCGCCGCGGACCAGGTGCGGCTGATCAACACCGTCCCCTCCGCCATCGCCGCGCTGCTGCGCGACGACGCCATCCCGGCCGGCGTGC
>DATING010000740.1:0-5621 GCA_035474555.1 Longimicrobium sp.
GTTTCCAGGCGTGCACCGCTCCCCGCAGCGGCGGCGATGGAGCGGGCGGACGGCCACGAAAACGGCCCGGCACGAGATCGTCTCGTGCCGGGCCGGTGCGCATCGCTCTCCCCCGCCCTCTCCGCTTCGCAATCCGGCGGACGTTCATCCCACGGCTACCCCTTCGCACTCCGCCGCGCCTGGAGCCCGCGCATCATCACCTCCGTCTTCCGCGCCGAAACCTCCTCGGGCCGCGGGTGCTCCCCGCACGCCTCGCACACCAGCTCGCTCCGCACCGGGCCGCCGCATCCCTCGTGCTCGTACACGATGGGCGGTCCGTCCGGCGCGGCCCAGCGGTCGCCCCACTCGGTCAGCGCGATGATCACGGGCTTGAAGCCGAGCCCCTTCTCCGTCAGGTGATACGCCGGGTGCCCCCCCGCGCCGCCCGACGACGTCATCAGCCCCTCCTCCACGAACCGCTCCAGCCGTGCCGCGAGCACGTTGGGCGCGATGCCGAGGGAGTTCTGGAAGTCGGTGAACCGCGTCATCCCCGCGAACGCCGCGTTGCGAAGGATGAGCAGGCTCCAGCGCTCGCCCACGATCTCGAGCGCCCGCGCCGCGGAGCACACTTCCCTGTCATAGGTTCGCCCAAGCATGCCTGGATTCTAACGGAGCCACTTGCATCAAGCAAGCAATCGACACTATCGTGATGCAAGCAAAAGCGGGTCTACCAGGCACCCTCGGCCCCGGCAGGGGAGACGCGAGAAACGACGATGACGACGCACGTGACGGGCACACGCGACGAATGGCTTGCGGCGCGGGTCGAGCTGCTCCAGGCGGAAAAGGAGCACACGCGGCGCAGCGACGAGCTGGCGCGGCGGTGGCAGGCGCTGCCCTGGGTCCGCATCGACCGGGAGTACCGGTTCGACACCGATGCGGGGAGCGCCTCGCTGGCGGACCTCTTCCAGGGGCGCTCGCAGCTGCTCGTCTACCACTTCATGTTCGGCCCCGACTACACGGCCGGCTGCGCCACCTGCTCCACCATCGCCGACGGCTTCAACGGCTTCGGCGTGCACCTGTCCCACCACGACGTCACCCTGGCCGCCGTGTCGCGGGCGCCGCTGGCCCAGCTGCAGGCGTACAAGCAGCGGATGGGATGGTCGTTTCCCTGGGCGTCGTCGGCCGGCACCGACTTCAACTTCGACTTCGACGCCTCGTTCACCGAGGACGAGCAGCGCGCGGGCATCGAGTACAACTACCGCCGCGAGCCGCCGCTGAACGCCGGCGGGTGGGGGCGGATCCTGGAGGGGAGCACGCCCGTGGGCGAGGCGCTGACGGAGGGCGGCACGGGGCCCACCCACGACAACGCAGTCATGACCGGCACCGACACGGCCACGTACACGCGCGAGCGCCCCGGCATGAGCGCGTTCGTGCGGCAGGACGGCGTCGTCTACCACACCTATTCCACCTACGCGCGGGGCCTGGACGGCCTGTGGGGCATGTACCAGTGGCTGGACCGCGCGCCGCTGGGCCGCAACGAGACAGGGCTCTGGTGGCGCCGGCACGACGAGTATGACCGGCGCTGACCCCGGCGCCCCCGCGCATCCCGTGGGACGGGCGCTTTCACACGGCGCGGAATCCGGGCGAACGTCCCACGCGGCCTTTGCCGGCGTCTCGGCACTGCTCTGGACCGCGAGCGCGGCCGTGACCGTCGCCTGGTGCGCGTCCATGTCCGCCATGGGCGGGATGCCGATGCCCGGCGGCTGGACGATGTCCATGGCGTGGATGCGGATGCCCGGTCAATCGGGGCCCGGCGCCGCGGCCGCGTTCCTCGCGATGTGGATGGGGATGATGGCGGCGATGATGCTGCCGTCGCTGGTGCCCATGCTGTGGCGGTACCGCGAGGCTGTCCGAGGCCGCGAACGGCATCTCGGGGGGATGACGACGGTAGCGGGCGCGGGCTACTTCTTCGTCTGGATGGCGATCGGACTGGCGGTCTTTCCGCTGGGCGTCGCGCTGGCGGGGATGGCGATGCGGAACCCGGCGCTGTCCCGCGCGGTCCCGCTCGCGGCGGGCGGGGTCGTGCTGGTGGCCGGCCTGCTCCAGCTCACCGCGTGGAAGGCGCGGCACCTCGCCTGCTGCCGGGAGCTCCCCGGGCGCGGCCGCACGCTGCCGGCGGGCGCCCGCGCGGCGTGGCGGCACGGCCTGCGCCTCGGCATCCACTGCGCCCAATCCAGCATCGGCGGGATGGCCATCCTCCTCGCGACCGGCGTGATGAACGTCGGGGTGATGACGGCCGTCGCGGCCGCCATCACCGCGGAACGCCTTGCGCCGGCCGGGGAGCGCGTGGCACGCGGCGTGGGGATCGCGACCCTCGCGGCCGGGCTGTTCCTGGTCGTACGGGCAGCCTGGCCCGGCTGACGCGGATCGATGCGGCCCGGGAACGCGCGTCCGCCGGACGAAAAGACGGCCCGGCACGAGATCTCGTGCCGGGCCGTTTTCATCACACGCCTGGCGTCTCAGCAGACGCAGGTCTGCACGCTGTTGCACACGGGCGGCGCGGTGGAGCCCGGATCGTCGATCGTGCTGCCGAACTTCGCGGACGACAGGTCCGTAATGAACGAGTCGATGCGAAGGTCGTCCAGGGAAAGCTTCTTCCGATTCACAGGTGCCTCGCGGGGTAGAGTGCTGGTGCGCCGCCGACGGGAGCCGGCAGGTCGTGCTGGAGGGATCGTCCCATGATCATGTACGAACGTTTTCGCCGCAAGCGCGTTGAATCGACACTCTCCCGGGCCCCAAACACGCGCACGATTCGCGATACGGGTCCGGAGGGGCAAAGACTCCAGGCGGATTCCGGAATCCCTATGCGGGTATGGGGCATGTTGGGGGATCCATGGCAATCATCCAGGGCATACACGCCGCGCATGGACATCCTCCGAACTATGCATTGGACGAATGGCCGTGGGCCGGGCATATTCCGGGAGCGCATTGCCAGGGGGCATGCCCAGGTCCGTGCCACAGCCAGGGAGGGCGCGTTGGAGACGAACGGCGAAGGGATCGGGACGGGAGCGCGGCTGGCGCCGGAGACGCTGGCGGTTCACACGTGGACGGGACGGGGCCGGGCGCACCGGACGCTCAACGCGCCGCTGTACCAGACCTCGCAGTGGGAGGCCGCGAGCCTGCAAGAGCTGGCCGGGCTGTTCGCGCGGGACCCGGACCGCGGGTTCTACATGCGCTTCGGGCACCCCACCATCCGCCTGGCCGAGGAGAAGCTGGCACTGCTGGAAGGCGCCGGGGACGCGCTCCTGTTCTCGTCCGGGATGGGCGCCATCAGCACGTCGCTCCTCGCGGTCCTCCGCTCCGGCGATCACGTGGTGGCCCACCGCTCCATCTTCGGGCAGACCATCCTGCTGCTGGAGCACCTCGCGCGGGCGTTCGGGGTGCGGGTCGACTTCGTGGACGCGACGGACCTGGCGCAGGTGGAAGCCGCCGTCACGCCCGCCACGCGCCTGCTCTACCTGGAGACGCCTTCGAATCCGGTGATCGACGTCCTCGACATCCAGGCGCTCGGGGCCATCGCCCACCGGAACGGCGCGCTCGTCTTCGTGGACTCCACCTTCGCCGGTCCGCTGATCCAGCGCCCGCTGGAACTCGGCGCCGACCTCGCCATCCAGTCCGCGAGCAAGTCGCTGGCGGGGCACGCCGACCTGCTCGCGGGGAGCGCGGCGGGCGGCAAAGAGCTCGTCGCGCAGATCCGCGACATGCGCGTGCTGGGCGGCCCCAGCCTGGATCCGCACGCCTGCTGGCTGCTGCTGCGGGGGATGCAGACGCTCCCCCTGCGGGTGCGGGCGCAGTCCGAGACCGCGTTCGCGCTGGCCCGCATGCTGGAGGCGAGCCCGGAGGTGGAGACCATCCGCTACCCGTTCCTCGACTCGCATCCCGCCTGCGAGGTCGCACGGCGGCAGATGCGCCTGGGCGGCGGGATGCTGTCGTTCTCCCTGCGCGGCGGGATCGAGAGCACGCGGCGGTTCGTGGCCGCCCTGGAGTGGATCCCCATCGCCAGCAGCCTGGGGAGCGTCTACACCACCGTGGAGGTGCCCGAGGAGTTGGATTTTTCGGTCGATGAGCTCGGCGACCGCGTGGCGTCGATCGCCATGCCGGCCGGGCTGATCCGCCTTTCCGTGGGCGTCGAGGCCGCGGCCGACATCGAGCGCGAGATCCGGCGCGGGCTCGAGGCCGTCATCGCGGGGCGAGGCGCGGCCTCTGAGCGCGTGCCGCGGCGGCATCGGGCGCACGTCGGGCCATGATCCTCGACGTCTTCCACCTCCGGATGCTGCAGGCCATCCACGACGAGGGGACGCTGACCGGGGCCTCGCGCAGGCTGTTTCTGTCGCAGCCCGCGCTCAGCCGGCAGCTGGACAAGCTGGAGCGGCGGATCGGCGCGATGCTCTTTCGCCGCCACCACGCGGGGATGACCCTGACGCCGGAGGGCCGCCGGCTGCTGGAATCCGCCGAGCGCGTGCTGGGCGAGCTCGCACGCGCCGAGCACGACGTGCGGGCCCTGGCCCGCGGGGATGCCGGGTCGCTGCGCGTGGCCACCGAGTGCTACATGTGCTACCACTGGCTCCCGTGGGTGGCGCGGGCGTTCGGCGGGCGCTATCCCGGCGTGGAGCTGCAGCTCGCGCCCGAAGCCACGCGCGATCCGTACGGCGCCCTGGCCACGTCCGCCGTGGACATGGCGCTCGTGTACAGCGCCCCGCCCGCGCCCGCCGGCGTGGCGAGGACGGAGGTCTTCCACGACGAGCTGGTCGCCGTGATGGCGAGCGGACACGCCCTCGCCGGCGAGCCGCACCTGACGCCTGCGAGCCTGGCGGCCGAGACCCTGCTCTGCCACTACGCTGAGCCGGGCACCGGGGTGCTGGAGCGCGGGTTCCTGGCCCCCGCCGGGGTGCGTCCCAAGCGCACGATGGAGATGCACGTCACACCGGCCGTGATCGAGATGGCGCGGGCGGGCTACGGCGTGGCCGTGGTCCCCCGCTGGATCCTCGGCGGCCAGGGCTCGCTGGAGGGGCTGGTCGTGCTCCCGCTGGGCGAGGGCGGGCTGTGGCGAACCTGGTACGCCGCCAGTGCCGCCTCCCGCGCCGAGGAGCCCGTTCTCGGGTCCATGATCCAGGTGCTCCGCGAGGAGCTGGGCCGGGCGATGGGGGCCGATGCGGGCTCCGCGAAGCGCCACATCCGGCTGGCCTGAGCCCCTCCGGACTTCGGAGAATTTGTTCTCCTGAGGGAGCGCACGCCGGTAACATCAACGTGCACCTATCTTTGCGCGCGACCGAAGGATCTACCGTCCCTGCCGAGGGATTCGTTTGAGGGCAGGATGCCAGCCCCGCGATCTTTTGGCTGGATCCTTCCGTCGTCCATCGACGATGCAGAAGGGGATTCAGCGAAGCGCGTCCCCCACACCCCGACGACCCCTCGCAGGCTCACCTGAAATCGGCAAAAACCCATGACCTCCTCGCTCGACGCGACGATCGAAATCCTGGAGCGGACCCCGGCGGTCGTCGACGCCCTGCTTCGCGGCACCAGCCCGTCCTGGCACCGGCTGGACGAAGGCCCGGAGACGTGGACCCCGTTCGACGTCGTCG
>DATING010000741.1:0-1576 GCA_035474555.1 Longimicrobium sp.
TCATGGTGCTGTACGCCGCGCGCATCGACGCCGCCCCCGCGGGCGGGCGGACCACGCTGGCGCTCAACGAGCTGCACGTGTTCCTGGGCGAGCGCTTCGTGGTCACCGTGCACGACCGGAGGGTGCACGAGGTGAGCGAGGTGGTTGCGCGCTGGCGGTCGGCCCCGGGGCGCCTGCACGACACGGGGACGCTGGCGCACGCGCTGCTGGACGCGGTGGTGGACGCGTACTTTCCCGTGCTCGACCACTTCTCCGAGCGCGTGGAGGCGATGGAGGACGCCATGCTGGCCGACCGCAGCGAGGCGGACCACATGCAGGGAATGCTCGCCCTGCGCCGCGAGCTGACCATCTTCCGGCGGGTGGTGGCGCCGCAGCGCGACGTGCTCACCACGCTGCTGCGGCGGGACATCCCCTTCCTGCGGCCGGAGCTGGTCCCGTACATCCAGGACGTGCAGGACCACGTCATGCGCGTCACCGAAGAGATCGACGGCATGCGGGAACTGCTCGCCTCCGCGGTGGACGCGTACCTGTCCTCGGCGTCCAACCGGCTCAACCACACCATGCGCGTCATGGCGGCGTGGTCCATCATCCTCATGGCCATGGCGTGGATCGCCGGGGTCTACGGGATGAACTTCCGTGTCATGCCGGAGACGCAGTGGCGGTACGGCTACGCGTGGGCGCTGGGGTTCATGCTGGCGGTGGGCGGGAGCCTGTGGGTGTTCTTCCGGCGGTGGCGGTGGATCTGATGGTTTGAGCGTCTTCGGCTGGGTTCGGCGGGGCCGCTCCGGAACCAGGCCAAACAGCCGGCCTGTTTCCTACGCGGGCTCCGGGAGCCTCCTCGGTCGGGCGCAAACAGCCGCGCCCGACGCTGCGGGGTCACCCTGCGCCGGAGTGAGCCCCGCCAAACTGCCGGCGGGTCTCCCCCCGAACAGCCTCTGGGGGGTACTGCGGAACGGCGACCCCCCTCCCCCGCACGGGGGAGGGGGAGAACGGCACGCCGGTAGCCGAGGTACGGGAAGCCCTCCCCCAGAATTGGGGGAGGGTGGCGCGCAGCGCCGGGTGGGGGCTTCCGCGGACGTCAGCACGAGCCCCGCGTGAGGGATTTCGGCCCGAAGGGGCGAGACCCGGCGGCAGTTTGCCGGGGCTCGACTCCGTTACGCACGGTTGTTTCGTGCGTTACGGAGCCGAAGCCCGACCCCGGCGCAGCCGGGGGCACGCCCGACCCACGCTTTTTCACCCCGATGCGATTGAAACCGGTATGAGGCAGAGCATGCTGCGTACGCTGCGCTTCGCGCGGATCCTGCCGCTGGCGGCGCTGGGCGCCTGCGCGGGGTCCATCGGGCTGGAGGAGGAGGCGCGCATCGGCGACTCGTACGCGGCCGAGATCACCGCGCAGACGCCGCTGATCCGCGATCCGGCGGCGGTGCAGGCGCTGAACCGGCTGGGCGGCGAGCTCGCGCAGCGGGCCGACTCCACCGGCCGCCGCTACACCTTCTACCTGGTGGACTCGCCCGAGGTGAACGCCTTCGCCATTCCCGGCGGGCACGTGTTCGTCAACCGCGGCCTGGTGGAGGCC
>DATING010000742.1:0-2567 GCA_035474555.1 Longimicrobium sp.
CGCCCAGCAGCGCGACCGCCACGCCGAAGCGCTGGCGCATCCCGCCGGAGTATCCGCCCAGCTTCTTCTTCCGCACGTCGTACAGGTTGGTCTGGTGCAGCAGCGCATCCACGACCTCGCGCCGCGCCCGCCGGTCCGTGATCCCCTTGAGCACGGCGAAGTGCTCCAGCAGCCGCTCCGCGCTCACGCTGGGGTACACGCCGAACTCCTGCGGCAGGTAGCCCAGCGTCTCGCGCACGCGGTCCTTTTCGCGCACCACGTCGATGTCGCCCAGGTGGATGGTGCCCGTGTCCGGCTCCTGCAGCGCGGCGAGCGTGCGCATCAGCGTGGACTTACCCGCGCCGTTGGGGCCCAGCAGCCCGTACATGCCCGTGGGGATGGTGAGCGTGACGTCCTTGAGGGCGTGCACGCCGTTGGGATACGTCTTGGCAAGGTTACGGATGCGGAGGTCCATGGCGCGGATTTCGGGCAAGAGGGGTCCTGGGGCGCCTTCACGAGGAAGACGCCGGGATAATCGATTCGGATTCGAGAAAAAGCGCGTGATCTCAGGCGATCAGGCGTGTCGGGAAATTCACCCGGAGTACAGCGGCGTCGTCCTCCGGAGGCGTGGCGATCGCTAGCGATGCGATCGTTGGGCGATGCGATCGTTGGCGATGCGATCGAATGGCGATACGATCGAATGGCAAAACGAGCGGAATGCGATCGCGGACCGCCGGGAGCGAATGAATTCGCGGCTACGACTTCACACTGTCGGCCTCCGCCGACACCACGGCGGCACGGGTCAGCCGCGCCGGGTTTCGCGGTGGCGGGAGGCGGCGGCCCACAGGGCGACGAGGCCGGCGGACATCCACAGCAGGGTGGCGGCCGCCCACGGCCCGGGGTGCGGCAGCCCCAGCCACACCACCGCGGCCTCGCCGGTGGAGAGCCACGTCTCCACGCTGAGCGATTCGCTGTTCGCGATGAGCAGCGTCTCCAGCCCGTAGCGCCCGTAGACGAACCCGCTCAGCAGGCGCGACGGCGTCAGCACCAGCTCGCGGCTCCCCGCCGCCATGCCGATCTCGTTGAGCACCGCCGTCGCGAGAAAGAGGGCCAGCACGGTCCCCGCGACCCACCACAGGGGACGGCGCACCCCCAGCGCGACGGCGCTCGCGAGCAGGTAGATGACCGTCGCCCCCGTGAAGGGCACCAGCCAGAGCACGGGCTCCGGCCGCCACTGTACCGCCCGCAGCTGCGCCGGATCGACGGCCCCCCAGCGCGGCGTGGCGCCGGGCGCGACCAGCTGGAGCGTCTCCTCCCCCAGCACGTTGCCGCCGCTGGCGAGGGCCAGCGCCAGGAGCCAGAGCACGAGCACCGCGACGACCATCATCAGCCACACCCACCCGGCGCACACCCGGGCCAGCGCGTGGTGGCGGCGGTCCACCGGGAGCGTCCACAGGAACCCGGCCCCGAAGCGCTCCTCCCCCGTCCACACGGCGATGGGGAGAAGGAGCCCGGCCACGGCGGGAAAGATCCAGCGCTCGGGATGAAAGTCGACGGTCGTGGGGCCGCGCAGCATCTCGCCCACGGCCATCAGCGTCGCCAGGCCCATCAGCGCCGCCAGGGCCAGGGCCGGGATGCGCAGGGCCAGGCGCATGGCCCGCACCTGCTCGCGCAGCACGGCGCAGGCGCGCGGAACCGAATGCATCACCCAGTCGGTCATGGCTGTACCTCGTCGGGGAGAAAGGCGAGGGCCGCGTCTTCCAGCCCCAGCGTCGACACCTCGCGCACCGTGGCGCCGGAGGCGGCCAGGCGCCCGGCCACCTCCCGCTCCTCGCCCACCAGCGTCCACTGAAGGGCACGGCCGGCGCGGGAGCGGCGCACGCCCACGGGGTCCAGCCCGGGCGGCGCCTCCCACCCGTCCGGCACCTCTACCCGGTAGCGAAGGACGGTGCGCTGCAGCTCGTCCCGCGGCATCTGCGCGACCAGGCGCCCGCCGCGCAGCACGCCCACGTGGTCCGCCAGGCTCTCCACCTCGTGCACGTGGTGGGTGGAGACCAGGACGGTGGTCGGCGTGTCCGCCAGGTGCTCGGCCAGCAGGGCGAGGGCGCGCCGGCGCACCACGGGGTCCAGCCCGTCCGTGGGCTCGTCCAGGAGCAGCAGGGACGGCCGATGGGCCATCGCCAGCACCAGCTGCAGCCGCCGGTTCTCGCCCTTGGAGAGCGTGCCCAGCCTGCGGTCCAGCCGCAGCCCCAGCGCGGTGCCCAGGTGCGCCGCGTACGCCCCGTCCCACGCCGGGTAGAAGGCCGACGCGTGCCGCAGCAGGCCCCCGCAGGTCATCCACCGGTAGCCGTGGCCGTGGTGCTCGGGGACGTAGCCGATCTGCGCCCGCACCCGCGGCCCGTCGCGCCCCGTGTCCAGCCCGAACACCTCCGCGCGGCCGGCGTCGGGGCGCTCCAGGTTCATCAGCACCTTGAAGGTGGTGCTCTTCCCCGCCCCATTGGCGCCCACCAGCACGTACACGGAGCCCTCCGGCACCCGGAAGTCCACCCCGTCCAGCGCCGTCTCGGCCCCGTAGCGCTTGGAGAGCC
>DATING010000743.1:0-2101 GCA_035474555.1 Longimicrobium sp.
CGGCGCGGCCGCGGCGGCGTGGGAGGCCTACGCCGCCCGCTGGCCCCGTGGCGAGCAGACGGCGGAGGCGGCGTACCGCGCGGGCGTCATCCACGAGCGCGCCGGCCGCGGCGACAAGGCGCGAATGATGTACGCGGCCGCCATCGCCGCGGAGCCGGTGTCGTACTTCGCCATCCGCGCGGCGGACCGCATGGGCGCGGACCCGCTGGCGGCCGCCCTGGCCAACACGCGCGACTGGCTGCCCGTTCCCGGCGACGCGGGGGAAACGGAGGCGGCGCTGCGGCGGCTGGACGCGCTGGATGCGGCGGGGATGACGGACGCGTGGAAGGAAGAGCTGGCGTGGCAGACGCGCCGGCTGGACCGCCGCCCCGCCGCCCTGCTGGGGCTGGCGGAGGGGCTGCGCGACCGCGGGCACAGCATCGACGCCATCCGCATGGGGCGCGAACTGCTGGCGCGCGGCAACGGGGAATGGGACGCGCGGCTGCTGCGCGTGGTTTTTCCCTTCATCTACCGCGACCTGCTGGAGGCGGAGGCGGAGCGGGCGGACGTGGACCCGTACCTGCTCGCGGGGCTCGTGCGGCAGGAATCGTCCTTCAATCCCAAGGCGCGCTCCTGGGTGGGCGCCACGGGGCTGAGCCAGATCATGCCGGCCACGGGCAAGTGGCTGGCGCCGGGCGCGGGGGTGCCGAACTTCGATCCCAGCCTGCTGGCCGTGCCGGAGATCAACCTGCGGATGGGCGCCCGCTACCTGCGCGACCAGCTGCGGCGCTACGGCGGCAAGCGCGACCTGGCGCTGGCGGCGTACAACGCGGGCCCCAGCCGCGCGGACAAGTGGCGCCGCGAGCTGGGCTACGGCGGCGACCCGGACCGCTTTCGCGAGCGCATCCCGTTCGACGAGACGCGCGAGTACGTGCACGTGGTGATCCGCAACGCCGTCGTGTACCGGCGCCTGTACGGCGGCGAGCGCTCGCCGGGGCTGGCCGCGGGCGGCTCGTAAACTTTCCCCCGCCGCGCCGTAGGGGAAACCCGGCGGGCGCGGCGGGGTAGTCCGTTTGACCGCCGCCGCGTCCGCACCGTATGCTGTGCGGCGCGGCGTCCGCCCATTGGTTCCGTACCGTACTCTCCGTTGGCGGCCCTCCCGCGGCCCTGACCGACGTTTATCCTGATGATGCGAATCCCCCGACTGACCGCACTGTGGGTGCTGCCGGCGGCGCTCGCCCTGTGCGCGGCGCCTGCCGACGCGCAGTCGCTGCGTGGCTCGCGCGCCAGCATCGACCGCATGTACGACCACGCGCGGTCCAACGACATCACGTTCTACCGCACGGGCACGGGCGTGCGCGGCGCGGCGCGGGACGGCGAGCTGGTGCGGATGAGCGGCAACGACGACTACCGGCTGGCCGGCGTCTCGTACCCCTACGCCCTGGCCGCTACGCGGACGTTCGTGCAGCGGCTGGGTGCGCAGTACCGCGAGGTGTGCGGCGAAAAGCTGGTGATCACCAGCGGCGTGCGGCCCACCACGCTGCGCCTGGCGAACTCCACCGACCGCTCCGTGCACCCCACGGGGATGGCCGTGGACATCCGCAAGCCGCGCGGCGGGCGCTGCCTGTCGTGGCTGCGCGAGACGCTGATGCACCTGGAGCGGGAGGGCGTCATCGAGGCCACGGAAGAGCGGCGTCCCCCGCACTTTCACGTGGCCGTGTTCCCCTCCCCCTATCGGCGCTACGTGGGAGGCTCGGGCGGATCGAGCGAGACGCGCACGGCGTCGCGGGGCGGATCCTCGTCGTCCCGCTCCAGCCGGACCACGTACCGCGTGCGCAACGGCGATTCGCTGTGGGAGATCGCCCGGCGCCACGACACCACGGTGGATCGCCTACGCGCCGCGAACGACATGCGCAGCAACCGCATCGTTGCCGGCCAGGTGCTGATCATCCCGACGCGGTAGATGAGAAGTACCGAGTGCCAAGCGACAAGTGCCAAGTGACCAGTGCCCGGCCAGACGTGTTCTGGCCGGGCACTCGTCGTTTGCACCGGGTCCTGTGCGCACTCAGGGACCTGCATGGATCACGCGGAGGACGCGGAGGAGCAAAAGAGAGGACGCGGA
>DATING010000744.1:0-2212 GCA_035474555.1 Longimicrobium sp.
GGCACCACGGCGCGCTGGTGGCGGCTCTCCTGCCAGGGCTCGCCCGGCGCGACGGCATCCAGCCCGGCCACCACCGCCGGCGCGGGCGCCAGGCCCGTGAGGTAGAGCGTGCGCCGGTCCTGCCCCGCGCGCCGCTCCAGGTAGTACTTGAGCTGGTGAAAGAACGTGCGCCAGCCCTCTTCCATCCCGTCGTAGAGGTCGTCCCACTTGGCGTCGGCCAGGCCGCCGGCCCACACCAGGCGCACCACGCTCCGGGATCCGTCGGGAACGATGTCCAGCGTCCCCATCCCCGGGAACTCCAGCCGCTGCGGCGGGAGCTGCGTGGTATCGTTCAGAAAGATCATCTTGATCTCCTCCTCCAGCCCCGGGTACTCCCACCCGAACCAGCGCCGGATCTCGGCCGGGTCGCTCACGGCGCGCCACACGGCGTCCTGCGGCGCGTCGATGGTCACCTCCATGATGAAGGGCTTCATCTCGGGCATGGGCGCGTGGTGGCTCTCGGGGAGCGTGATCTCGGATTCCATCAGCCGTTCTCCTGGGGTTTGGGGGCTGGATGCCCGCCCGCGATCACGCGAAAGCGGCGGCGGGCGTTGGGTGTATCGTACTTCGCGGCCAGCTCGGCGATGCGGTCGGCCAGCTCGTTGGCAAAGCGCTCGATGTCGGCCGGGGTCTCGAAGGCGACGTCGGCCTCGATGGCAAAGGTCACCAGCCGCTTGCCCACCGCCTGCGCCTTTTCGCGCATCTCGGCCACGTGGCCCACGGTGCGCGCGGCGGCGGCGATGAGCATGTCGGCGGCAAAGCGGTCCTGCGTGGCCGTGGCCAGGTCGCCCACCACCTCGGGGTCCACCAGCACGGCCCGCGCGGTCGCCCGCACCACGCGCTCCGTGAAGCCGCGGCGGGGACGTTCCTCCACCAGCTCCACCAGCCCCGCCTTTTCCAGCTCGCGCAGGTGGTAGTTGATGGCCTGCCGCGTCTCGCCGATGACGGGTGCCAGCGTCACCGCGGAGCCGGGCTCGCGCAGTGCCTCCAGCACCTGCCGGCGCAGCGGGGTCAATCCGCCCCGCAGCCGTTCCCTGCCCCGGACGACGTCCACGCTCTTCATGTGGATGATTCTAGAATAGAAAAACGTATTTGTCAAATGGAAGGTGCGAGCGGAGATACTTGATCAATCAACTATCCTGCGGTATCATCGTCTGCGGTGGACGGAACCATGACGGGGAGCAGACGTGGCAGCGGATTCGGAGGCACCGGCGGCGCAGCGGGCGGTCGTCGCCATCCTGCGCGCGGCGGACGCGGTGCGGCGGCGGATGGCGGAGGCGCTGGACCCGCACGGCATCACGGGCCAGCAGTACAACGTGTTGCGCATCCTTCGCGGTGCGCACCCGGACCCCCTGCCCACCCTGGAGATCGGCGAGCGGCTGATGGAGCGCAATCCCGGCATCACGCGCCTGCTGGAGCGCCTGGAGCAGAAGCGCCTCGTCCGCCGCGCGCGGGGAGAAACGGACCGCCGCGAGGTGCGCTGCCACATCACCGCGGAAGGGCTGGCGCTGCTGGCGGAGCTGGATGGGCCCATCGACCGCGCCAACGAGCAGGTGTTCGACGGCTTCGATCCGTTGGACGTGCGCGAGATCGGCCGGCTGCTGGAACGGCTGGGGGATGGATGAGGGATCGTCCACGCCGCAGGATGATGCGGTGAGACGGCCGGGGGCGAATGAATTCGCGGCTACAACTTCACACTGTCGGCCTCCGCCGACACCGGTACGGGCGGGATCGAGGCGGATTGTGACCGTCATCGAAAGAGCCGTGCGCGGTGGAATCGACCGATACGTAGGGGGATACAGGAAGATGGATATCACGACCTCGTTCGATCTCGACGCGTACCTGCGGCGCATCGGTTATGACGGCGACCGCGCGCCGACGCTGGATACGCTGCGGGCCATCCACCAGCTACATGCGCAGGGCATCGCGTTCGAGAACCTGGATCCCCTGCTCCGCCGGCCGGTGCGCGTGGACGCGGAGTGGGTGCAGGAAAAGCTCGTGCACGGCGCGCGCGGCGGGTGGTGCTTCGAGCAGAACGCGCTCCTGCGGCACGCGCTGACGGCGCTCGGCTTCCGCACGACGGGGCTGGCCGCGCGCATCCTGTGGAACCTGCCGGAGGGCACGCTCCTGGCGCGCGGGCACATGCTGATGCTGGTGCACATCGACGGCGAGC
>DATING010000745.1:0-1877 GCA_035474555.1 Longimicrobium sp.
CTGTACGTGCTGGACGCTGGGTTACGGCCCGTCCCCCTGGGCGTGCCGGGCGAGCTGTACATCGGCGGGGTGCAGGTGGCGCGCGGCTACCAGGGCCGCGCGGCGATGACCGCGGAGCGCTTCGTCCCCGATCCGTTCTCGACCGAAGGCGGCGCGCGGCTGTACCGCACCGGCGACCGGGCGCGGTGGCGGACGGACGGCGCCATCGAGTACCTGGGGCGGCTGGACTTCCAGGTGAAGGTGCGCGGCTTCCGCATCGAGCTGGGCGAGATCGAGTCCGTCCTGCGGGCCTACGAGAGCGTCACCGACTGCGTGGTCGTAGCACGCGCGGATGCGGGCGAGACGCGGCTGGTGGCGTACATCGTGGGTGACGCGGAGGCGGAGGCGCTGCGCGCGCACGTGCGGCGGAGCCTGCCGGAGTACATGGTCCCGGCCGCCTTCGTCTTCCTGGATGCGCTCCCGCTGACGCCGAACGGCAAGCTGGACCGCAAGGCGCTGCCGGCGCCGGAGCTCGCGTCGGCGGAGGACCGGTACGTGGCGCCGCGCACCCCGGTTGAGGAGGTGCTGGCGGGGATCTGGGCGGAGGTGCTGCGCCTGGAGCGGGTGGGCGTGGAGGAAAGCTTCTTCGACCTGGGCGGGCACTCGCTGCTCGCCACGCGGGTGGTCTCGCGCATCCGGGAGGTGTTCGGGGTGGAGCTGCCGCTGCGGGCGCTCTTCGAGGGGCCCACGGTGGCGGAGCTGGCCGTGCGCGTGGAGGAGCTGCGCCGCGCAGGGCTGCCGATGCTGCCGCCCGTGGTGCCCGTCGATCGCACGCGGCCCCTGCCGCTGTCGTTCGCGCAGGAGCGGCTGTGGTTCCTGGACCGGCTGGAGCCGTGGAGCGCCACCTACAACCTCCCCGTGGCATGGCGCCTGGCAGGTGGGCTGGACGAGGCGGCGCTGGAGCGCGCGGTGGGCGAGATCGTGCGCAGGCACCAGGCGCTGCGGACGGTCTTCGGCGAAGAGAACGGCTCGCCGGTGCAGGTGATCGCGCCCTTCGGCGGCTTTACCCTTCCGGTGGAAGACCTGTCGGAGCTGGGCGATCCGGATCGCGAGGCGGCGGTGCGACAGCGCGCCGGCGAGGAGGCGCGGCAGCCGTTCGACCTGGCCGCGGGGCCGCTGTTCCGCGCGGTGCTGCTGCGGCTGGGTGCCGAGGAGCACGTGCTGCTGCTCTCCATGCACCACGTGGTAAGCGACGGGTGGAGCATGGGGGTGCTCTTCCGCGAGTTGTCCTCACTGTACGCGGCGTACCGCGAGGGACGTGAGTCCCCGCTGCGGGAGCTGGCGGTGCAGTACGCCGACTACGCGGTGTGGCAGCGCGAGCAGCTGGATGGCGAGACCCTGGACCGGCAGCTGTCGTACTGGCGGGAGCGCCTGGCGGGCGCGCCGTCGCTGCTGGAGCTGCCGACGGACCATCCGCGTCCGGCCGTGCAGACGTTCCAGGGGGCGCACGAGCAGGTCGAGCTTTCCGGCGAGCTGCTGGAGCGGCTGCAGGCGCTGGGGCGGAGCGAGGGCGCCACGCTGTACATGACGCTGCTGTCTGCCTTCCAGGTGCTGCTGTCGAAGTACAGCGGGAGCGAGGATGTCGTCGTCGGCAGCCCGATCGCGGGGCGGACGAGAAAGGAGACCGAGGAGCTGATCGGCTTCTTCGTCAACACGCTGGTGCTGCGGACGGATCTCGGTGGAGACCCGAGCTTCCGCGAAGTGCTGGGGCGGGTGCGGGGAGCCACGCTGGGCGCGTACGAGCACCAGGAGGTGCCCTTCGAGAAGCTGGTGGAGGAGCTGCAGCCGGAGCGCAGCATGAGCCACTCGCCGCTCTTCCAGGTGATGTTCACGCTGCA
>DATING010000746.1:0-2844 GCA_035474555.1 Longimicrobium sp.
CGCGGCTACAACTTCACACTGTCGGCCTGCGCCGACACCACGGATAGTCTGTTGCGCGGGATGACACTCGGCACTTGGCACTCGGCACTTGCCTCACTCCGGCGCGTCGTGGGGGTGGCGGCGGCGGTAGTACGCGGCGGACTTGGCGCGGCTGCCGCACCGGTCCATGCTGCACCAGCGGCGGCCCCGGTTCTTGGTGACGTCGTAGAAGTACAGGATGCACGTCGGCGAGCCGCACTGCCCCACGCGCGCCGGGTCCAGCTCCGTCAGCAGCGCCACGGCCGAGTCGGCCACGGGCGCGAGCAGCCCCGCGGGCCCGGACGCCGCGGGATGCGCCTCGCGCGCGAACCCGCCCTCGCGCCGCACCACGCGCGTGGCCACGGGCGCCTCCGCGAGCACGGCGTTCAGGGCGGCCACGTCCGCGTCGCGCACCGCCTGCCCCGCGATCATCGCGTCCGCCATCCCCAGTACTGCGTCCCGCAGCTCCAGCGCGCGACGGAACGCCGCCTCCCCCTCCGCCGTCCCGCCCCAGCGCGACCGTGCCGCCCGCGCGCCGTCCGCATCCAGCACCCCCGCACCCTCCAGCCAGCCGACCAGCCCATCGAAGCCGGTGAGCAGGTCCACCGGCGCGCCGTCCTGGACGATGCGCGTGTTCACCAGGTCCAGGCACAGCAGGCTGGCGTCGTAGAGATACGTCGTTTCCATCCATCCCCCGGATTCCATCCATCGGCGGCCCCGCGCCTCTGCGAGAGCCGCCGGAAGATAGCGGGATCTCTCTCACCATCCAAGTGCCGCTTGACAGGTGAGGATAAGCACCATACCATCAAATTACATTTTTGATGGTAATACACACCCCAGCACGGAGAACCCTGATGTCCGCAGCAACGGCGACTCGCTTCGAGACCGGCCACGTGGGGCTGAACGTGACCGACGTGACGCGCTCCACGCGGTTCTACCAGGAGGTGTTCGGATTCGAGGTGGCGGGCGGATCGGACGAGGCGGGGCGCCGCTTCGCGTTCCTGAAGCAGGGCGAGGTGCTCGTGCTCACGCTCTGGGAGCAGAGCGAGGCGGGATTTGCCCGCGACCGGTCCGGGCTGCACCACCTGTCGTTCCGGGTGGATTCCATGGACGAGGTGCGCCAGGCGGAAGACCGGGTGCGCGCGCTGGAGGCCCGCGTGTACCACGACGGCGTGGTCGCCCACGCGGAGGGCGCGCAGTCCGGCGGCCTGTTCTTCGAGGACCCGGACGGCATTCGCCTGGAGATCTACGCGCCCAGCGGCGCGGCCGGAGAAGCCGCGCCCACGCCGGGCGCGCCCACCTGCGGGTTCTTCTGAGCCCCGGGGCGGGTGCCGCCGCGCGCGGGCCGTACCACGCCGGCGAGCTCCGCGTGCAGGAGCGGGCGGGGGTGGCGCAGATGGCGGCGCGGGTGGGCGGCGGCATTCGCTCCGCCATCCCGCCCGCGGCCCAGGCATTCCTGCGCGAGCGGCGGATGGTCGCCGTGGGGGCGCTGGACGCGGCGGGGCGCCCCTGGGCCTCGCTGTTGGCCGGCGAGCCCGGCTTCGTAGAGGCGCTGGACGAGCACACCGTGCGCATCCGGGCCACGCCGGCGCCCGGCGACCCCGTGGGCGAGGCGCTGCACCCCGGCGCGCTGGTGGGGATGATCACGCTGGACCCGGAGACGCGGCGCCGCGCACGCATCAACGGCCGGGTGGAGCGGATGGATGACGGCGCGCTGCTCATCCACACGCACCAGGTGTACAGCAACTGCCCCAAGTACATCCAGCGCCGCGCGCCGGACGCCGACGAGCCGCGCACACCCTCGCCCGCCGCGCGCACGACGGTGCTCAGCGAGGCGCAGGGCGCGTGGATCCGGCGCGCGGACACGTTCTTCGTGGCCACCGCCAACCCCGGCGAGGGGACGGACGCCTCGCACCGGGGCGGGCTGCCGGGGTTCGTGCAGGTGGAGGGCAGCCGGCTGGTGTGGCCGGACTACGCGGGCAACACCATGTTCAACACGCTGGGCAACATCGCCGCGCATCCCTGGGCCGGGCTCGTGTTTCCCGACTACGAGACGGGGGCGACGCTGCAGGTGACGGGGCGCGCGGAGATCGCCTGGGACCCGGCGGGCGTGCCGGGGGCGGAGCGGCGGGTGGTGATGGAGGTGGAGGAGGTGGTGGAGATCCGGGGCGCGCTCCCCCAGCGGCTGCGCCTGGTGGAGTACTCGCCGTTCAATCCGCCCGTCCGCCAACCGCCGGCCGGCGGAGGGTGATGGGTGATTCCAGCAGCGCGACGGCGGCGAGGTCGGGCATGCCGGTTGGATGCGGAATAGAAGAAGGCGCGGGGGAAAACGGGCGGCGGCCCCGGGGAGCAATCCCCCGGGGCCGCCAGCCGTGGTGCGCGGCCGTTCCAGCCGGTCCGGGATCGTCCGTCAGGGGGCGATGAGGGGACTCCGGACCAGCACCACGCCCGCGGTGTCGTAGAACGCGACCCCGTCCGTGCCGAAGCGGACGAGCTGGTCGGGCCATCCCAGGCTGGTCTCGTGCACCTGCCCGGGGACGGCCACCCTGCCCAGCAGTCGCAGCGACGTCAGGTCGTACACCCGGAGCTCCGTGTTCGTGAGCATCAGCAGCCGTCCGGTGTGCGGATCGGGCGCGAGGGTGAACCCGTTCGCGGAGACCGGCGCGGAGACGCTGCCCACCCGCACGCGCCGCTCCGCATCCACCACTGACCCGTCATCGCCGTAGATGCGCCCCGCCGCGCCGACGATCTCCGTGCCGAACCCCCAGACCAGGTCTCGCGTGGCGGCGGTGGTCTGCGCCCCCGATCCCGTGACGGCGATGGTGA
>DATING010000747.1:0-2721 GCA_035474555.1 Longimicrobium sp.
GCGCGCCGTCAGGTGCACCGGCTGCGCGCCGTTCGCGCCGACGGTCAGCCGCTGCTGCTCACCGCTGGGCGCGAGCTGCCATACCGCCTTGGCGTATCCCTCCGCGTCCGTCACCGTGGTCACGGGGAGCGCCTGGCTCCCGCCCCCGGTCGTCCCGAAGCTGATGGGGACGCTGGCCATCGGCCGCCCCTGGGCATCCAGCGCGCGGACGACCACGGAATCCGGGAGCACCGCACCCAGGAGCCCCGGCGGCGTGGTGCGCGAGACGAGCTGGAGGGAGGCCGCGGCGGGCGGCGTGGGCGGCAGGAGGTTGTCGGTCGAGTCGGAGCAGGCGGCGAGCATCACCGCGGCGAGCGCGGTGGAAAGGACGCGGCCGTGTCGCCGCGGGGTGCGGATGGGCTGGGACATGGCTGTATGGAGTTCGCTGGTGGGATGAAAACGGTTGTCGACAACCCGTCATCCTCATCAACGTCGAGGCACCCCAGATCAGGACAGGATGCCAGAAACCCTCTGCCGATGGGACCGGCGGAGGGCTCCCGGTGATTCAGGGGACGCGGCCGGCCGGGAGATGGCCGGCGACTAAAGCATTGAATCCGGCCGCCGGATCGACGTGGAACGGGAACCGGGTGATGACGGGCGGATCGGCGTCGCGAGGGCCTGCGCCGCCGTCGGTCTCGTCGAAGAGCGTCGCGAGCGCGCCGCCGGTGGCGGGAGGCCAGTACTCCAGCGTGATGCGGTCGCCGGGCTGCAGGAGCAGGGGCGTCGTCCCGTACTCGTTGCCCCAGTGCGAGGAGAACCGCTGCGTCGCGTGAAACGCGGTGATCTGCTCTCGCCACAGCAGCACGGTCACGGGCTGCCCGCGCGGCACGATGACGATGGGCACCGATCCCGCCGCCGACGGGATGGACGACAGCGAAAGGTTGAATCGCCCTGGCGCCCGCGCTACGAACTCGGCGGTGAAGGTCGTCCGGCCGAGGCCGTTGGCGGCCCGGCTCGGCATGTGGTGTCGGTGGGCGCCCAGGAAGCCCAGGTGCGCGGAGAGCGGGTTGGGGACGGATTCCGTCCCTGGCGGCACCTGCGCATCCCCGTAGCCGGACCAGTCGCCGGATGATTCGCGGAACGTCAGGGCGAACGTGTGGCCGGTCGGGTCGGCGACGAACGGCAGGATGACGGTGTCGCCCAGGCAGGCATCCTTCGCCTGGCGCCGGCGCAAGCATCCCCGCTCGCCCACGCGGATGTACGACGTGTGCTCCACGTGCGTGTACAGCGGGTCCGCGGGCAGGGTGAGGTCGCGGTAGTCGTACCGGTAGCGCAGCTCGAACATCCCGCTCCGCCGCGGCGTCGCGTGCACCAGCCAGAACGTGCCGCCGCGCTCGTGCAGGCCGCTGCTCAGTTCCGTGTGCACGATCTGGAAGTCCTCGCCGAGCGCCGCGGCGAGCGCCCGGTGCAGCTGCGCGGTATCCGGCGTCGCGCCCGCCGCCGGCATCTGACCCATCGCATCCGTTTGCCCCGGCAGCGGCGCGCCCAGCGACAGCGCGGCCGCGAGCACCACTCCATGCAGAAGGTCCCGCATCCGCGTATCTCCGCCGTCCAGGTTTGCCTGCGCCTTTTCCCCGTCCGTCCGGCTCATGCCGCAGCCGATCCGGATTCCACGGCGTACCCGTCAGCCTCGCGCGATGTTCAGCGGCCGCGAATCGGGCAGATACACGAGGGCCCTCCCCCGACCGCAGTCAGGGGAGGGCCCGGCGTCCTCGCGGACGATGTGCGGCGGACCGGCGTCAGTCCGCGCTGGCCGTCGTCGCTTCCGAATCCGCGCCGGCCGGTGCTTGGGCGGATTCCGCTGCCGGCGCATCCGCCGATGCCTCGGACGGTGCTGATCCGGTCGATGCAGACGCCGCCGATGCATTCCCAGACGACGAAGCCTCGGTGGATGCGGCCTCGGATGATGCAGCCTCGGTGGATGCAACGCCGGACGATTCAGCCGGCGGCGCCGCATCCAGCCCCGTCTCCATCAGCCCGGCGACGAGCTGCGTGAAGCGGACGGGGTCGTGCGGCTCGGAGCCCTCGGCCAGCAGCGACCAGCCGAGCAGCAGCTCCGCATAATCGCCCACGACCGCGTCGTTGGGGTTGGCGTCGAAGCGGCGGCGCAGGCCCCGCACCATGGGGTGCTCCGCGTTCAGCTCCAGGATGCGGCGCTGGCGCGCGCCGTCGCGGCCGGTGGACAGCAGGCGCTCCAGCTGCGGCGAGTAGTCGTGCTCCGAGACGACGAGCACGGCCGGCGACCTGGTCAGGCGGCCGGAGAGACGCACCTCCTTGACCCACGTCTCCAGGCGCTTCTGCAGGACGCCCAGGAACGGCTCGAACTCCTTCTTGCGCTCCTCGCCGGCTTCCTTCTTCTCGCCCTCCTCCAGCTCCACCGCGCCCTTGCCCGCCGAGCGCAGCTTCTTCCCCTCGAACTCCGTCACCGACTGCACCACCAGCTCGTCCACCGGGTCGGTGAGGTACAGCACCTCCCAGCCGCGGTCGCGGAACGTCTCCAGCGCGGGCGAGTTCTCGATCTGCTCGCGCGACGAGCCCGTGAGGTACCAGATGTCGTTCTGCCCGTCGGGCATCCGCTCCACGTACTCCTTGAGCGTGCCCAGCGTGTCCGCCTCGCGCGACGAGCCGAACAGCAGCAGGTTGAGCAGCGTGTCGCGGTTCTCGTAATCCGAATCCACGCCC
>DATING010000748.1:0-2763 GCA_035474555.1 Longimicrobium sp.
GGGCACGGCGGCCACCTCGCTCCCTTCGCGCTGCACGGGGGGCGCGTGGCGGCGCAGCTGCGGGATCACCATCAGGATCGGCCGGCGGCGGTCCACCACCACGCTGGCGGAGGCCAGGGTGCCGCTCTGCAGGCGGATGGGCGGCCCCTCCGCCGAGGTCCAGCGGTAGGTGCTCACGTTCCCCGACTCCGGCAGCAGGTCCGCGTGGATGGCGTACGGCGCATCCGACCCGCTGAGCGTGGTGACCAGCTGCTCGTTCTTGAGCACCCGCTGCATCCCCTGCGTGGTCACGGGAAAGTCGGAGACGTAGGTCACCGTCCCCAGCAGGTAGCCGAACTCCTCCTTCTTCACCGTGGAGGGGGCGATCTGCACCTCCATCCCCGGGCGGATCTTCTTGCCGTGCACGGAGGGGATGTAGATGATGGCCTCCAGCCCCTTCACCGCCTTGCCCGACTGGTCCACGATCAGGATGGGCCGGCCGCGGTCCACCATGCTCCCCTGCTCCACCATCACCTCCAGCACCCGCCCCGTGTACGGGCTGGTGACGTCGGAGGTGGTGCGCAGCTCGCTTTCCATCTGCGCCAGCTCGCGCTCCGCCCCCGTGAGCAGCGTCTCCGTTTCCTGCGCGCCCTGGCGGTTGCGGTTCAGCACCTGCCCGGCATCCGCCTCCAGCTGCAGGAGCTCGCTCTGGCTCTGGCGCACGCGCTCCTCCGCCCCGTCGCGCTCCTGCGTGGTGCCCAGCAGCGTCTGCCGGGTGAGGAGTCCCTGCTCCACGAGCTCCGTCTGGCTCGCGATCTTCTCGTTCAGGGAGCGCACCGTGCTGGAGCCGGCCTGGATGGAGGCCTGCAGCTGCGCGCGGCGCTGCGCGCGGTAGGCGCCCTGCCGCTGCACGTCCTGGCTGCCGAACGCCAGCTGCTGCTCGTGCCGGCGGCGCAGCTCGGCCACCTCGGCGCGCTTCTGCTGGATGCGGAGCACCAGGTCCTGCCGCTGGATGCGCGCCACTACCTGCCCCTCGCTCACCACGTCGCCCTCGCGCACGGCCACGTCGGTCACGCGGCCGTCGCCGGGCGCCTCCACCTCCAGCACGCCCCCGCTGCGGATGAGGATCCCCTGCCCCGCGATGCGCTCGGGGACGCTCCCCATCACGCCCCAGACCAACGCCGTCGCCAGCAGCGCGCCCACGCCCAGCAGGAGCAGCCACCCGCGCGGCGTGGTCACCTGCATGAGCTGGTCGAGCTGCTCCGGCGACGACAGGCGCTCCAGGGCCACGCTGCGGAAGATCTCCTTTTTGGGCTCCGGCGCCGCGGCGGGGACCTGCGGCGGATGCTCGGTCTGCGTGCTCATGGTCCCTTCTCCCAGCGCGTCAGGGCGTCCGCGTCCATCCCGCCGTCCACCAGCAGGGTGCCGGTCGTGTGGCGCAGGCGGGCCAGCGACACGGCGTACTGCGTGCGCGCGGCGATCTCCGCCAGCGTGGCCGAGGTCAGCGCGTCCTGGGTGTTGATGATGTCGAAGATGGTGCTGGTGCCCAGCTGGTAGCGGCGCTGCTCGCTTTCCAGCGCCTGCCGGTGCAGCCACGCGGCGTCCGCGAACTCGGCCAGCTCCTGCGCGGAGAGCTGCAGCGTCTCCAGCGCCGCAGCGGCGTCCAGCTCCACCTGCCGGCGCAGCTCCGCGTACGCCAGCGCGGCCTGCCGCTCGGCCACCATCCCCTGCAGGGCGCGCCCGCCGGCCAGCCGGTTGCGCAGGGGCATGCCGTACGTCACCTCCAGCCGCGTGTGCATACCGCCCAGCTCGCTGTAGAACGGAGAGACGAGCCGCCCCAGCTCCGGCCCGGCTTCCAGCCCCTGGTAGCCCAGCGTCACCGTCAGGTCCAGCCGCGGGCGCGTGTCGGCGCGATAGCCGGCCAGCAGGTCGCGGGCGGCCTCGTGCTGGCGGCGCGCGGCCTCCAGGTCCCGCCGCTGCCGCCCCGCCTGCTCCACCACCGCCTGCTCCGCCACGGGCGCATCCGCCGCGATCCCGTCCGCGCCGGGGACGTCGGGGAATGCGGTGGCAGGGGGCGGCAGGCGCATCACGTCCGCGGGCTGGATGCCCATTGCACGCCCCAGCTCCTGCCGCGCGGTGATGAGCCCGCGCTCCCCGCTGATGCGGCTGGCCCGGCGCGAGGCCAGGGCGGCCTGCAGGGGATACAGGTCCACGCGGGGGCGCTCGTCGGCGTTCACCAGCGTCTGCGTCTGCTCCACGAGCTGCGCGCTGCGCGCCTCCGCCTCGCGCAGCACCGCCATCCGGGCGTAGGCGGCGGCGTAGCTCCAGTACGCCTCCGCCGCGGCCAGCAGCACGGCGCTGCGGCGGTAGTCCAGTTCCGCCGCGCTGGCGGAGTGCAGCAGTACGGCCGAGCGCTCGCCCGCGGCCGCCACCCCGCCGCCCCGGCCCCGCAGCAGGGGCACGGTCACGCCCAGGCTGGCGACGGCCTGGTTGCGCGGGCCGAGGCCCTGCCCCGCGGCGTCCAGGCGGGAGAACGCGAGCGAGGGGGATACGATGAGCCCCGAGCGGAACGGCTGGTCCACGCCCAGGCTGTAGGTGAGCGTGCGCGAGGACGAGATGCCCGGCACGTCCTGCGCGCCGAAGAGCGGATTGCGCTCGTCGCGCGATCCGACGGCCGCCGTCATCGCCGGGTCGTACGCGCCGCGGGCCACGTGCACCCCCGCCGCCTGCCGTTCCACCTCCCACGCGGCGGAGCGGATGTCCGCGTTGGCATCCAGCGTGGTC
>DATING010000749.1:0-1544 GCA_035474555.1 Longimicrobium sp.
TCAGTACGCCGGCGGGTCGCTCGCGGGGAAGGACTCGATCGCCGCTTCCTCCACGTCCGCGTGTCCCGGCGTGTGCTCCGGGCTGGCCTGCGGCGCGCCCGCCATCGCGGGGGAGATCGCCTCCGCCTTCTCCTTGCCCAGCAGGAGCTGACGCAGCACGTACTGCAGGCTGCCGCCGTGCCGGTAGTAGAGCACCTCCTGCGGCGTGTCGATGCGCACCAGCGCGCGGAACTCCTTCGCGGCGCCGTCCTCGCCCGTGGCGCGGACGGTGACCTCGCGCGTCTTCAGGTTGCTGGAGATCACCTCCGTCACCCCGACGACATCGATGGTCTCGCGCCCCGTGAGCCCCAGCGACTCCACGTTCTCCCCCGCCAAGAACTGCAGGGGCAGGATGCCCATCCCCACCAGGTTGCTGCGGTGGATGCGCTCGTAGCTCTCGGCGATGGCCGCCTTGATCCCCTGCAGGTACGGACCCTTGGCCGCCCAGTCGCGCGACGAGCCGCTGCCGTACTCCTTGCCGGCCAGGACGACGAGCGGCGTGCCGTCGTGCTGGTAGCGCATGGCCGCGTCGTAGATCGTCGTGATCTCGTCGTCGGGGAAGTACGTCGTGAAGCCGCCCTCCGTCCCCGGCGCCAGCTGGTTGCGGATGCGCACGTTGGCGAACGTGCCGCGGATCATCACCTCGTGGTTGCCGCGCCGGGCCCCGTACGAGTTGAAGTCCTTGGGATCCACGCCATGCCCGACGAGGTACTTGCCCGCCGGCGAGTCCTTCTTGATGGAGCCCGCGGGAGAGATGTGGTCCGTGGTCACGCTGTCGCCCAGCAGCGCCACGGCCCGCGCGCCCGTGATGTCCGGCACCGACTCCGGCGCCTCGTGGCCCATGTTCTCGAAGTACGGCGGCTGGCGCACGTACGTGCTGTCATCCGCCCACTCGAAGCGGTCGCCCGCTGGAACGGGCATGCTCTTCCACCGGTCGTCGCCCTCGAACACCCCCGCGTAGCTGCGGGCGTACATGGCGCTGTCGATGGACGACTGGATGGCCGAGTTCACCTCCATCTGCGTGGGCCAGATGTCCTTCAGGAACACCGACTTGCCCTGCGGATCGGTGCCGATGGGCTCGTTGTACGGGTCCCAGTCGATGCGCCCCGCGATGGCGAACGCGACCACGAGCGGCGGCGACATCAGGAAGTTGGCCCGCACGTCCGAGTTGATGCGCCCCTCGAAGTTGCGGTTCCCCGACAGCACCGAGCAGGCCACCAGCCCGCGGTCCTGGATCTCCTTCGCGATGGCCTCCGGCAGCGGCCCCGAGTTGCCGATGCACGTCGTGCAGCCGTAGCCCACCACGTTGAAGCCCAGCTGCTCCAGGTACGGCAGCGTCCCGCTCTTCTCGTAGTACTCCGTGACCACCTTGGATCCGGGCGCCAGCGACGTCTTGACCCACGGCTTGCGCTCCAGCCCGTGCTCGCGCGCCTTCTTGGCCAGCAGCCCCGCGGCCATCATCACCGAAGGATTGCTGGTGTTGGTGCAGCTGGTGATGGCGGCAA
>DATING010000750.1:0-2136 GCA_035474555.1 Longimicrobium sp.
TGATTGCACAAGGAACTGACGGATAGCAGGAATGCCTACCTACGAGTACCGCTGCGCCGAGTGCGGCAACGAGTTCGAGCAGTTCGGGCGGATGTCCGATCCGCCCGTGCAGGAGTGCCCCCAGTGCCACGCCCAGGCCCAGCGCAAGATCAGCGGCGGGGCGGGGCTGGTGTTCAAGGGGAGCGGCTTCTACATCACCGACTACCGCGGCGAAGGCTACAAGAAGGCCGCCGAGAGCGACAAGAGCGGCGGCGGCTCGCCGCCCCCCGCGTCCACCGGCGGCGACGCCGCCCCCAAGGCGGATTCCAAGCCCGCGCCCAAGTCCGATTCGTCTTCGTCCGGCGGCACGTCGTCGGGCGGTTCGTCCACGAGCGAATAGATGGCTGCCGACAAGCTGCAGGCCGAGATCGAGCGCGCCCTTCGCGAGATGGGCGTGGAATCGCCCGCCGTCGCCCTGGAGCGCCCGCGCAACCCGGAGCACGGCGACTGGGCCACCAACGTGGCCCTCACGCTCGCCAAGCCCCTGCGCAAGGCGCCGCGCCAGATCGCCGACGAGCTGGCGGAGCGCATCGACCGCGCGGCCGCCGGCATCAGCAGCGCCGAGGTGGCCGGGCCGGGCTTCATCAACTTCCGCCTGTCCACCGACTACCTGCGCGATGGGCTCGTGCGCATCGTCCGCGAGGGCGACGCGTTCGGCCGCAGCAACGCGGGCGCCGGGCAGGCGGTGAACGTGGAGTTCGTCTCCGCCAACCCGACGGGTCCGCTGCACATCGGGCACGGGCGGCAGGCCGCGCTGGGCGACGCCGTGGCCGAGCTGCTGTCGTGGGCCGGCTGGCAGGCCCACCGCGAGTACTACTACAACGACGCAGGCGAGCAGATCAACAAGCTCGCCCGCAGCGTCTGGGCGCGGTACCAGCAGGCCGCCGGGCGGGACGTCACGTTCCCCGAGGACGGCTACCACGGCGAATACGTGCGCGAGATCGCCGCCGAGCTCTTTGTGGAGCACGGGGACCGGTTCGCGGGGGATGATGGGGCGGAGGCGCTGGATGCCATGCGCGTGTTCGCCGTGGCCCACCTGCGCGCGGAGCAGAACCGCGACCTGGACGGCTTCCGCGTCCGCTTCGACACGTACTTCCTGGAGTCGTCGCTGTACGACAGCGGGCGGGTGGAGGATACCATCCGCCGCCTGCGCGAAACCGGCTACGTGTACGAGAAGGACGGCGCCGTCTGGCTCAAGACGACGGAGTTCGGCGACGACAAGGACCGCGTGATGGTCAAGTCGACGGGCTTTCCCACGTACTTCCTGCCGGACATCGCCTACCACGTGACCAAGTGGGAGCGCGGGTTCCACCGCGCGATCAACGTGCAGGGGAGCGACCACCACGGCACCACGGCCCGCGTGCGCGCGGGGCTGCAGGCGCTGGGGCTGCCGGCCGGCTACCCCGAGTACGTGCTGCACCAGATGGTGCTGGTGATGCGCGGCGGCGTGGAGGCCAAGTTCAGCAAGCGCGCCGGCGACTACGTCACCATGCGCGAGCTGTACGACGAGGTGGGGGTGGACGTCGCGCGCTACTTCTTCCTCATGCGCCGCGCCGAGGCCCAGCTCACCTTCGACATGGACCTGGCGCTGGACCAGTCCGACAAGAACCCGGTCTACAAGATCCAGTACGCCCACGCGCGGCTTTCCTCCATCTTTCGCCGCGCGGAGGTGGACGCGGCCACGGTGGACACGGAGTCCGCGGACCTGTCGCTGCTCTCGCACGAGAGCGAGACGGAGCTGGTAAAGCTGCTGCTGCGCTTTCCCGAGGAGATCGCCGCCTCGGCCGAGTCGCACTCGCCGCACGCCATCTGCGCGTACCTGGAGGAGGTCGCGGGCGCGGTGAACAGCTGGTACCACGCCGGCAACCGCGATGCCTCGCTGCGCGTGATCGGCGACGCCGTGAGCCCGGAGCAGTCGCGCGCGCGCCTGGTGCTGAGCCGCGCCGTGCAGACCGTGCTGCGCAACGGCCTCACCGTGCTGGGCATCAGCGCGCCGGACCGGCTGGAGCGCGCGGAGGCGGTGGAGGCGGAGGAAGCCGCGGCGTAAGCGGAGGGCGGGCGGCGGAGCGGAGTCCCGGCGCAGTCGGAGCGCCCCCC
>DATING010000751.1:0-3902 GCA_035474555.1 Longimicrobium sp.
CCGACTCCTCCGAAGCCGGGGGCTGATCCTGACGCAGCCGTGGAGTCCCACAAGGACATCGCGAAAGCGGCGGGGATGCCACCCACCGATCGAAACTGATCAGGCTTCAAACAACCCTTCCCGCCGTCGCGGCACACTCGGGGCCTACAGCCCTTCCGAACCGACGCCTCCGGGCCGCTGCTGCGGCTGGGAGGCGTTCGGCGTTCCGGGGCCTCGCCCGCCCCGCTTGCGCCGGCGCCGCCGCGGGTTGGTGCCGCCGGCCGTGCGGGCAAAATCCTCCTCGTTGCTCTCGATCTTGTCCAGCACCCGCTCGGGGTGCACGTCGCGGGCAAGCTCGTCCAGCTCCGGGTCCGCCGCCTCCTCGATCTCCATCTTCACGGCCATCTGCTGCACCAGCGACAGGATGCGCGTGATCTCGTGCTCGCTCAGGAGGCTGGTGTGCAGGTCCAGGTCGGCGCGCTTGTCCGCCAGCGCGGCCATGCGGTTCTGGCTGATGAGCACGAAGGTGGAGAGGAAGATGGCCTCCACCGACGCTTCCATGGCCAGGATGACGAACGTGGGATCGAACCGCGGCACCCCCGGGATCACCCCCAGGTTGATCAGGATCCACGCGCCGTACATCACCAGGTGGATGTACACGAACGTCATGCTGCCGGCAAAACGCGTCACCGCGTCGGCAATGCGCTCGGAGCGGGTCTTGGCCTGGTCGTCTTCGGCGCGGCGGGCCAGCAGCGCGCGGACGTTGCGCTCCACCACGCGCGCCATCCCCCGGCGCCCGTGCTGCGCGTGCACCTCGTGGTCGTGCGGCGGATGGGTCAGGTCCCACTCGGTCCTGCGGTCCATCCCGGGTGTGCGATCCGGCATTCTGCATCCTTGCGAGGTGAGTAGCTGCCGCACGCAAGGGCAACAAGCAAGCCACGTCAGGATCACCCAAAATTGCCCGTATTTCCTGGTTTATCCCACGACATGTGCACGGAGTGGAAGGGGGATCGAACGGGAACAGCAGTTTCACGCAGAGGCGCAGAGAAGAACAAAGAGGCGCAGAGAACTGCTGAAGTTCTCTGCGCCTCTTCTTTTTTCCTCTGCGTCTCTGCGTGAACTCTTTTCTCCTGAGTGCACACGGAACTCTGACAAATGGTAGGATGCTTTTCCCCTGCGATTCCCGGCCGGCTACGCGGACGGCTCGTCGTCCTTGTCGCGGGGCAGGTCGGCCAGGCGCACGCGGACCATGTCGTCCAGCAGGGTGTCGGGCACGCCGTACACCTCGTCGGCCAGAAAGCGGCGCGTCTCGGCCTCGTTGTGCGTCACCTGGCGAAGCATGTCGCTCAGCCGGTCCAGCGACACCCCCACGCGGATGGCCGCCGCCAGCAGCCGCTCATAGGCCTGCCGGCGGGCTTCCTGCTCGTCCGGCGTCTCACCGGGGTGCCATGGCTCACGCGTGCTCATCTCGCCTCGTTTCTCATCATCCGGTGAGTCTCTTCTCTTTTGATGCTACCACCCCGCCGCCTCGCCCATCTGGATCACCACCTGCTCGATGCCGTCCACCACGAACTGCACGCCGATCACCATTACGATCAGCCCCATGATCCGCTCCACCACGTTGATCCCCGTGGTGCCCAGCCGCCGCACCACCAGCGGCGCCACACCCAGCACGGCCCAGGCGACCAGGAGCACCACGACGATGGCGGCGTAGACGGCCGCGCGCTCCAGGTTGTCGTCGGCCTGGGCGAGCAGGGTGATGACGGTGGTGATGGCGCCCGGGCCGGCCAGCAGGGGGATTCCCAGGGGGATGATGCCGATGTCCTCCTTGGTCTCGCCCTCTTCCTCTTCTTCGGCCGTGGTGCGCGTGCGCGAGCGGCGGGCCTGCAGCATCTCCCACCCGATGCCGAACAGGATGATGCCGCCCGTGATGCGGAACGCCTCGGTGGTGATGCCGAAGACCCGAAAGATGAACGTGCCCAGCAGCCCGAAGCCAGTGAGCACCACGAACGCCGTGAACAGCGCACGGCGCAGCACGGCGGCCCGGTGGGCGGGGCTGTAGCTGCCCGTGTTGGCGATGTAGATGGGCACGGCCGCCACCGGGTCCACCATCACCAGGATGGAGCTGAACGCCAGCAGCGCGAATCCGAACAGTTCCGTCATGGGGTCCGCCGCGTGGGAGGAAATTCCATTCCGGGAAGCTGGCGGCCCGCCCCCCGCAAGGCAAGCGGATGCCCGTCGTCGCGGACCGGCACCCGCGGCGCAGGCGGATGCGGGGAGGACGGCGGGCGGAGGTGGCGGAGGCGGGGATGACGGCGGGCGGAGGCGGGGAAAACGGCGGGCGGAGACGGGCGGTTCGGGAGCGGACGTGGAGCCGTGGGGAAGGGCACACATCCGTCCTGAGCGGCTAAAGCCGCCGCTGGGAAAGCGGTAAGCCCCGTCTCGGCTCGCTTGCGCTCGCCGAACGAGGCTTCAACCGATTGTGCTGGGAAAGACCGAGAAAGGTCGGACAGCTCCTGCCCAGCACAACCGGGGCGAAGCCCCCAGCCGGAAGAACCATGTGTACCCCCCGGCACCCGCCCGTGCACGGTGTGTCGGCGAAGGCCGACATCGCGGTCTCATTGCCGCGAATTCATTCGCCGGGCCGGCTCGATGCCCGCCCTCCCCCGCCCCTTTCAATCGACCGAAACAAGCTCTCGCCACACATGCAACCTATTGCAGAATATACGGATACATGCATCCTGCGGGTTGACGAACGAGCATTCGGACGGTATACTGAGCGCTGTTCAACACAAACACACTCCGTCAAGACTCTCCCGCCCCGCAAGCGCTCCGAACGAGCATACACGGTCCACGCGGCCGTATGCCCCCGGAATGCCTTCGCAGGCGGACGTGCCCGGCCTTTCGGTTTCGAAGACGCTCCCCGGCCGGCCGCTGCCGGCAAGCCCCCCCGTCGTGGAGAGACACAATGACGCAACGCGGTATCTCGCTGCTCCTGGCCGGCCTCGTGGGCCTGGCTGCCTGCTCGGACAACCCGGCCTCGACCCTGGCCGAGGCGGCGCCGGACGCGCCGGCCCTCAACAGCCTGGCGGGTGACGACACCTACCTGGTCCGGTTCACGTCGGGGATTCCCGCGGGCTTCGCGGAGCAGGTGGCGCAGCTGGGCGGCGAGGTCGTGTTCGCCCATGCGGGTGCCGGTGTGGGCGCGGTGTCGGGGCTCTCGGAAGCGGCCGCGGCGCAGCTGCAGGGCGCGGGCGTGTCGCTGGCGGCGGATGCCACGGTGGAGCTGAACGTGGAGCTGGGCGACGTGGAGTCGGCGGCCAGCGACGCGAGCGCCGAGGCGGACGTGGTGGAGAGCCCCACCAACCCCTCCACGGCGTTCTTCTACAACCGCCAGTGGAACATGCGCGCCATCGGCGCCCCCGCGGCGTGGGCGGCCGGCAAGCTCGGCTCCCCCACCATCAAGGTGGGCATCCTGGACACCGGCCTGGACTACCTGCACCCCGACCTGTACGGCCGGGTGGACCTGGCGCTCTCGCGCTCGTTCCTGTCCGCGGCGGAGAACGCCCGCCTGCAGGCGCTGTACCCCGGTGCGCACCCCGTGGCGGACCTGCACTACCACGGCACGCACGTGGGCTCCACGGTGGCGTCCAACGGCTACGTGGCCGCGGGCGTGACGTCCAAGGTGACGCTGGTGGGCCTCAAGGTCTGCACGCCGGGCACGGCCGCCACGGGCTGGCGCGCCAGCTGCCCCACGAACGGCACGCTGAACGCCGTGCTGTACGCGGCCGACAACGGCATCCCCATCATCAACATGAGCATCGGCAGCAGCTTCCTGCGCCGCCAGGTCGCCAACTACGGCGGTGACGAGGTGTCGTTCATGGAGACGCTCAACGCGGTGTTCAACTACGCCCGCTCCAAGG
>DATING010000752.1:0-5798 GCA_035474555.1 Longimicrobium sp.
CGCTCGCCGCGCCTGGCGACGTCCTCGGCCGTAGCGGCGTCGAGCACAGGGCGTGCCTCTCCCTTGGAGGGCGCGAGGGGCGTATCCCATCCCTGCACGCGCGCCGCGAGCGCCGAAGCCGGCCCATCGACGGCCCCGCGCGGCAGGCCGAGTGTGGCGGCGGCGGCCGCGACATGCTCCGCGGGGGTGGGTGTGGCCTGCGGCTGGGCCACGCGCGCGGCCTCACACCCGGCCAGCAGGCAGACCGCCCCCGCGGCGAGGAGCACACCGGGCACACGGCCTCGTGCATGGTACGGATGGATCGACATCAGGGATCCCGTGGTTCAAGTTCGACAGGTCGGCGAACGGTTTGCGCTGGGGGCCACCCAGCGCGGCAAATCGTCAGGCGATGGGCTGAATCTTTTCGGGGCACACAATCTTGATGCGGACGCACGCGTTGCCCTCGCACGACTCCACCCAGCAGGTGACGGTGCCCGTCTGCGCGGCAGCGGTGCGCGGCGTGTACAGCACGGTCGCGAGGCCGAGCACCGGCACCGAAAGGACCGCAGCGGATTTCAGGCACACTTTCAGCCCAATCATGATACATACCCTCACATGCAAAGGTGAGATACCGGTCAGTGACGGTGGCGGGCCAGGGCTTCTCCAGCGACACCCACGTGCCGCAACGTTTCGAACGTAGCTCTTTTCGCGAATAAAACAAGTATCCTGACGCGTGTGAAGCGAACGTCTGGCAGCACGGGGATCTCGACACTCCCAGCCCACGGGTACGCTACACAAGCGCACGCGGCACAGGCACCCGCCCCCGCCGGATTGTGCGCCCGAAAGACCTGACATAGCTTGGATCGCATGAACTGGAGACGTGCATTCACTGGACTGCTGGCGGCGGCCGTGCTGCTGCCGGCCGCACCCGCACCGGCGCGCGCGCAGGACGGCGCGGCCGAGTACCGCGGCGCGGCGGCGCTGGGCCTGTCGCTGCGAAAGCTCGGCACCACCAAACGCGTGCTGATGGTGGGCGCCCACCCTGACGACGAAGACACGCAGCTCCTCGCCCGCTTCGCGCTGGAAGAGGGCGCGGACGTGGGCTACCTGTCGCTCACGCGCGGCGAGGGCGGGCAGAACGGAATCGGCCCCGAGCTGGGCGAGGGGCTGGGGCTGCTGCGCACGGAGGAATTGCTCGCCGCCCGCCGCGTGGACGGCGCGGAGCAGTTCTTTACCCGCGCGTACGACTTCGGCTTCAGCAAGTCCGCCGAGGAGGCGTACGCGCACTGGCCCCGCGAAGAGCTGCTGCGCGACGTGGTGCGCGTCGTTCGCCTGTACCGGCCGGACGTCATCGTCACCGTGTTCAGCGGCACGCCGCGCGACGGGCACGGCCAGCACCAGGTGAGCGCCCTGCTGGCCCACGAGGCGTTCACCGCCGCGGCCGATCCGAATCGCTTTCCCGAGCAGCTGCGCGAGGGGCTGCGTCCGTGGCAGCCGGCCAAGCTGTACCAGTCCATGCGCGGCAACACGGAGAACGCCACCGTCCGCATCTCCATCGGCGACCTGGACCCGCTCATCGGCCGCTCGCCGTTCCAGCTGGCCATGGCGAGCCGCTCGCTGCACCGGTCGCAGGACATGGGGCGCCCGGAGCTTCCCGGCCCGCGCTGGGGCACGCTCCGCCGCATCTTTCCCGAGGGCGGCGGCCAGGAGCCGTCGATGTGGGCCGGCATCGACACCACGCTGGCGCCCGCGGGCAGGCCGGAGTCGGCCGCCATGGCCCGGCTGGCGGAGTACCAGCGGACGGCGGAAGGGCTGCGCGCGCAGTACAACCCGCTGGCGCCCGGTGCCCTGGTGCGCGGGCTGACGGACGCGCTGAACACGCTGCGGCAGGCCCGCGCCGCCCTGCCCGTGACCAACGGCACGGCGGACCTGGTACGGGCCATCGACCAGGAGACGGAGCAGGCGGAGCGGGCGCTGGCGATGGCGTCCGGCCTCGTGGTGGACGCGCTGGCGGAGGACGCGCGCATCGTCCCCGGGCAGACCTTCGAGCTCACCCTCACGCTGTGGAACGGCGGCGGGACGGCAGTGCGGGTGGATTCGCTCCGTCCGCGGCTGCCGGCCGGGTGGACGGCGGCGGGCATCGACAACTCCACGCTGCCGCCGGAGCTCGCCGCGGGCACCCTGCTGACGCGCCGCTTCGAGGTGCGGGTGCCGGCGGATGCGGATCCGTCGGAAGCGTACTTCCTGCGCGCGCCGCGGGAGGGCGACGTGTACCGCTGGCCGGAGGGCGAGCCCGCGCGAACGCGCCCGTTCGAGCCCGGCGCGGTGGCGGCGCAGGTGTTCGTGCGGGTGGGCGGCGCGCCCGTCGTCATCGACCAGGAAGCGCAGTTCCGAGAGGTGGACCTGCGCCAGGGCGAGCTGCGGCGGCCCGTGATGGTGGTGCCCGCCGTCTCCGTGCTGCTGCTGCCCGGCACGCGCGTGCTCTCCACCGCCGCGGCGCGCCCCATCGCGTACACCGTGCGGCTGGCGGCGGAGGCCCCGGACGGCATCGCGGGGACGCTGCGGCTGGAGCTGCCCGCCGGGTGGCGCGCGGAGCCGGCGTCCGTCCCCGTCCGCTTCGCGAAGCCGGGCGAGGTGCGCGAGGTGCGCTTCAACGTCACGGCCCCGGCGCGCGCGGCCGCGGGCGACCATCCCGTCGCCGCCGTGTTCGAGGCGGAGGGCGGAGGGCGGTTCGCGCGCGGGGCGCAGCTCATCGACTACCCGCACGTGCGCGCCCGGCCGCTGTACCACGCGTCGCGCTCCGTGGTCCGCGCGTTCGACGTGCGCGTGCCGCAGGGGCTGCGCGTGGCGTACATCGAGGGCGCGGGCGAAGAGGGGCCGGGGTTCCTGGCCAACCTGGGCATCACCCCCGAGCTGCTGGACGCGGAGGACCTGGCGGAGGGGGACCTGGACCAGTTCGACGTGATCGTGGCCGGCAGCCGCGCGTACGAAGTCCGCACGGACCTGATGGCGCACAACCAGCGGCTGCTGGACTACGTCAGCCGGGGCGGCACGTTCATCGTGCAGTACAACAAGTACGAGATCGTGGAGGGCCGCTTTACGCCGTACCCCATCACCATGGCCCGCCCGCACGGCCGGGTAACGGACGAGAACGCGCCCATGCGGATGATGGACCCCGCGCACCCCGTGTTCACGGCGCCGAACCGCATCACGGACGCGGACTGGCAGGGGTGGGTGCAGGAGCGCGGCCTGTACTTCGCCGAGACGTGGAACCCCGCGTACACGCCGCTGCTGGAGACCGGCGACCCCGGCGAGACGCCGCTGCGGGGCGGCCTGCTGATCGCGAAGCACGGCCAGGGCACCTACGTCTACACGGGCCTCGCGTTCTTCCGCCAGTTCCCCGCCGGCGTCCCCGGCGCGTACCGCCTGTTCGCGAACCTGCTGGCGCTGGGCGCGGACAAGTAGTGCGTGAGTGCGTGAGTGCGTGAGTGCGTGAGTGCGTGAGTGCGTGAGTGCGGTAGTGGCTGCCGTTGGTGGCTGTAACCTGTACCCTGTAACCTGTCCCCCGCTGTTCCGGGGATCGCGACGAGCCGGAAGCCCAAATGTCGATCGAAACCCAGCAGGACCTCGAAGGCCTCAAGCGCGCCGGCAAGATCGTGCGGATGATCATCCGCGCGATGGAAAAAGCGCTGAAGCCCGGCATCACCACGGCCGAGCTGGACGAGATCGGCGGGCGGGTAATGCGCGAGCAGGGCGCGCGCTCGGCGCCCAGGATGGTCTACGGATTTCCCGGCGAGGTGCTGATCAGCGTGAACGACGAGGTGGTGCACGGCATCCCCGGCGCGCGCGTGATCGAGCCAGGCGACCTGGTAAAGCTGGACGTGACCATCGAGAAGGACGGCTACATGGCCGATGCGGCTGTCACCGTCCCCGTGGCGCCCGCGTCCGACGCGGCGAAGCGCCTGGCCGACTGCGCCCGCGCGGCGTTCGCCAAGGCGATGGAAGTGGCGCGCGTGGGCAACCGCGTGAACGACATCGGCCGCGCGGTGGAGGCGGAGGTGCAGCGCCGCGGCTTTCGCGTGCTGCGCGACCTGAACGGCCACGGCATCGGCCGCACCATCCACGAGGAGCCCAGCGTGCCCAACTACTTCGACCCGCGGCTCACGCGCGTGCTCACGGAGGGGCTGGTGATCACCGTGGAGCCCATCATCGGCGAGACCACGAGCAAGTGGGTGGACAGCGGCGACGGCTGGACCGTGCGCACGGCCGACGGCTGCCTGGCCGCGCACTACGAGCAGACGCTCGTCATCACCCGAGGCAAGCCGATCCTGCTGACGGCGGCGTGAACGGCAGTGCGGGAGTGAACGGCGGATCGGGCGGAGGGTGAGCACCGGCGCGGCGCGAAGTGTGGCCCTCACCCGCTCGCTTAGGCTCGCACCCTCTCCCACAAACTGCGTGGGAGAGGGTATACACCCCAACCCGTGCACGGCGGCGGAGATTCGGCCACGCACGAGACCGGCAGTCCGCGCAGGCGGACTTCGTGTGGTTGTTGCAGCGAATTCATTCGCCCGGACGGACCGTCGCTGATCAGCCGAGTTGCACCCTCTCTCATCGCCTGCGACAAGAGAGGGTGTAGACACAAGGACGGCGGCGGTGTATTTGTATCCGGCTCGGTTGCAGTTCAAACCTCCCCCAGGGTTTTTTGGGGGGAGGTGCGAGCCTAGGCGAGCGGTGGGGGCGCGGCGGGAAGCCGGCACATGCGCACCCGGGCCCATGAATCACAGACTCCGATCCCGATGCCCAACACGCTGAGCAGGCTTTCCGCCCTCACCCTCCTGATCCTCGCGGCCGCGTGCGGCGGCGGGGGCGACGCGGGGCAGACGGTGACGGTGTACTCGCCGCACGGCCGCGAGATGCTGACGGCCTTCAAGGCGCAGTTCGAAGCCGCCAACCCCGGGGTCACCGTTGAAGCGGTGGATATGGGGTCGCAGGAGGTCTTCGACCGCATCCGCAGCGAGCGCGCCAACCCGCAGGCCGACGTGTGGTGGGGCGCCCCGGCCAACCTCTTCGAGACGGCCGCGCAGGACTCGCTGCTGGAGCGCTTCGTCCCCACCTGGGCGGGGGCGCTGCCGGCGGACGCGAAGAGCCCGCAGGGGCTGTGGCACGGCAACTACCTCACCCCCGAGGTCATCGCCTACAACTCGGCGGCCATCCCCGCCGTGCAGGCGCCGCAGGACTGGGACGACGTGCTGGACCCGCGCTGGAAGGGGCAGGTGCTCATCCGCGACCCCATGGCCAGCGGCACCATGCGCACCATCTTCGGCATGGTCATCGACCGCTCGCTGCGCGCCACCAACGACACGGCGCAGGGATTTACCTGGCTGCGGCGGCTGGACGGGCAGACGCGCGAGTACGTCCTCAATCCCACCATGCTGTACCAGAAGCTCGCCCGGCAGGAGGGGCTGGTGACGCTGTGGGACATGCCCGACATCGAGCTCATCAAGAAGCAGTACAACTACCCCATCGACTACGTGATCCCCCGCAGCGGCACGCCCCTGCTGGTGGATGGCGTGGCCGTGGTGCGCGGCGGGCCCAACGCGGAGCTCGCCAGGCGGTTCGTGGAGTTCATCGGCAGCAACGCGGCGCTGGCGCCGGCGGCGCGCGACTTCTTTCGCCTTCCCGCGCGCAGCGACTTTCCCGCGGACTCGCTGCCGGAGCGCCTGCGCGCCATCCAGGGCCGCATCAAGCCCGAGCCCATCGACTGGAACCGGCTGCAGCAGCAGGGCCCCGCCTGGATGCGCTACTGGGACGAGCACGTC
>DATING010000753.1:0-2161 GCA_035474555.1 Longimicrobium sp.
ACCACCGCCTGGTCCGCCTGGCCGGCCTGGAAGCGCGGCGCCAGCGCGGCCGGCGTCGCCTCGACTCCGACGATGCGGAAGAGGCCCGTCGCGGCGAAGCGGCCGCGCAGCTCCAGCGTCGACGCGTCCGGCCGCGGGTCCACCACCACCAGCCGCACGCCGCGGATGTCCGTCCGCAGCGCGAAGCCGAAGAGGAGCACCTGCGCCAGCGGGAGCAGCAGCAGGATCAGCAGCGTCTGCCGGTCGCGCAGGATGTGGTGGAACTCCTTGAGGATGAACCCCCGCAGCGCGTTCATCCGCCCGTCTCCTTTCTGCCGCCCGCGCTCGCGGTCTCGGCTCCCTCCGCCGGCCGGGCGAGGCGGACGAACACCTCGTCCATCGTGGCCGCGCCGAACTGGGCCTTGAGCTCGTCGGGCGTCCCCAATCCCCCGATGCGGCCGGCGACCATGATGGAGACGCGGTCGCAGTACTCCGCCTCGTCCATGTAGTGCGTGGTGACGAAGACGGTCGTGCCGCCGGCCGCCGCCTCGTAGATCATCTCCCAGAACTGCCGGCGGGTGATGGGATCCACGCCGCCCGTCGGTTCATCCAAAAAGACGACGCGCGGCTGGTGGACCATGGCCACGCTGAACGCCAGCTTCTGCTTCCACCCCAGCGGCAGCGAGCCGACCAGCTCCCGCCCCGAGCGCAATTCCAGCCGCTCCAGCAGCCGCTCGGAGCGGTCCGCGATCTCCTCGTCCGTCAGGCCGTAGATGCCGCCGTACAGCTGGATGTTCTCGCGCACGGTCAGGTCCTCGTACAGCGAGAAGCGCTGGCTCATGTAGCCGATGCTGCGCTTGATGTCTTCCACCTGCGTGTAGACGTCGAAGCCCGCCACGCGCGCCTGGCCGGACGAGGGCGCCAGGAGGCCGGTGAGCATCCGCATGGCGGTCGTCTTCCCCGCCCCGTTGGCGCCCAGAAAGCCGAACACCTCGCCCTCCGCCACGGTGAAGGTGATGGCATCCACCGCCGTGAACGCGCCGAACCGCCGCGTGAGGGCGCGCGCCTCCACCGCCGCGCCCCGATTCGCCGCGCCCTGGGCCACCGCACCCGGATCCACGGCACCCCGGTCTACCGCCAGCGCCGCCGGCGCGCTCACGGGGCCGCCGTTTCCGACGGGACCGCTCCGTCCGCCGCGCCCATCAGCGCCATGAAGCTGTCCTCGATCCCGGCCGCGATGGGCGCGGCGTGCGCATCCGCGAAGCCCTCCGCGCGCAGCCACCCCTGCACCTCGCCGGCGACCGCGGCGGGATCGCCATCCGCCCGCGCGTCGGTGTAGTGCATCTCCTCGCCGAAGGGATAAACGGAGCGCGCGTGGGGAAAGCGGCGCAGCGCCTGGAGCAGCGTGAAGCGCTGGCCCGCGCGCACGGCCAGCAGCGGCAGGGGATAGCGCGCGCCGATGGCATCCGGCGCGTCGACGTCCAGGATGCGCCCGCCCTGGATGAGCGCCACGCGGTCGCAGCGGGTCGCCTCGTCCATGTACGGCGTGGAGACGACGATGGTGAGCCCGCCGGCCTTGAGATCCGCCAGCAGGTCCCAGAACTCCCGGCGGGAGACGGCGTCCACGCCCGTCGTGGGCTCGTCCAGGAAGAGGATGTCGGGGCGGTGGACGAGCGCGCAGCACAGGGCCAGCTTCTGCTTCATCCCGCCGGAGAGCGCGCCCGCGCGGCGGTCAGCGAACGGCTCGATCTGCCGGTAGATGGGCGCGATGAGCTCGTAGTGCGCTTCCACCGTCGTCCCGAAGACGGAGGCGAAGAAGCGCAGGTTCTCCGACACGCTCAGGTCCGGGTACAGGGAGAAGCGCCCCGGCATGTATCCCACCCGCTTGCGCAGCTCCCACATCCCCCGCACGACGTCCGTCCCCAGCACCGACGCCTCGCCCTCGTCCGCCAAGAGCAGGGTGGTGAGGATGCGGAAGAGCGTCGTCTTCCCCGCCCCGTCCGGCCCGATGAAGCCGAACAGCTCGCCCGGCCGCACGTCGAACGAGATCCCCGCCAGCGCGACCGTATCGCCGAAGCGCTTCGCCAGCCCGCGGACGGCGACGGCGGTTTCGGCGGATGCGGCTTCGACCGATGCGACGCCGGTCGATCGGGCTTCGGCGGATGCGGCTTCGGTCGATGAG
>DATING010000754.1:0-3224 GCA_035474555.1 Longimicrobium sp.
CAGGTCGAACACCTCGTTGCCGTTGCCCCGCCGGTCCACGTGCACCTGCTCCTCCGGCTCCAGCGGCCGGCCGCCGGGAAAGAACGGCGCCACCAGCCGGATGAACGGGACCTGCGCAGGCGGCCCGGACCGCACCGGCCCGGGCTGCGGCGTGAACGCGTCGGGGTCGCGGCGGGTGAAGCGCACCGCGTACCCGCCCGTGAAGTCGCGGGGCCGGTTGTCCGGGCCCGCCGCCGCCAGCACCTCCCCCTGCGGTGGCCCGGCGCCCTCCGCCATCCGCACCACGAAGGTGATGGGCCCGCCGATCTGGTTCTGCGGGGAGTTGATGATCAGCAGCCGCACCGTGCGCTCCGTGACGCCCCGCGCCACCAGGATGCGCCCCGGCGCGGAGATGGAGCGCAGGTCCGCGTGGGTGATCTCGATGAGCGCCACCCCCTCCACGGAAAACGGCGAGTCCAGCGAGCCCAGGTACTCGCCCCCCAGCACGGGCTCCGCGGGCTGGTGGCAGGCGGCGGAGAGCAGCAGCAGCAGCGCGGCCAGGACGGCGCGCGGACGCGGGATGTTCATGCGCGGCCCTTTCAAAAGCGGATGGAAGCGCCCAGGCGCAGCGTGCGCGGACGCACCCGCTCGCGCACCGCCGCGTAGACCATCTCCGGCTCGACCCCGCCCCCCAGCGGCGCCCCGGGCGCCACCTCGCCGTTCACGATGGTGTTGTACCGCGTGGGCGTGGCCGTGCCCAGCACGTTGAACAGGTCTGCGGTCAGCATCCACTCCGCGCCCATCCGCCGTAGCCCCCGCTCCAGGTGCAGGTCCACCAGCGACCGCATGGGCAGCTGGTTGATGCCGCGCGCGCGCAGGTACAGGGGCTGCCCGCTCACGGGCACCACCAGCCGCGGCGCGAACGTTCGCCCCAGCGAATCGCGGTAGGTGTAGAACGACGAGAGCTGAAAGGTGGGCTCTGCCCGGTCGCCGGACGCCTGCGTCCACGACAGGCCGCCCCGAAAGCCCCGCGGCAGGGCGCCGTACACCCAGAGCTTGAACTCCAGCTCCGCGCTGTTGCCCAGCCAGCCAAAGGCGTTCACCCCCTGGTTGGGGTTCACGTACGGACCCGCGAACCGCGCCGACTCGTGGTAGCCCGACACGTTGTCCAGGTTGCCCTGCAGCCGCGTGTACACCAGCGACGCCGTGCCGCCCACCCGCGGGTGCGCCATCCGCACCACCAGCTGCCCCTGGTGCAGCACCCGGCGCCCGCCCTTCGCCCGGGTCAGCACGTAGTCCGGGTCCCACACCAGCGCCAGCGTGTCGGCGTAGTCCAGCCCCGGGGGTGGGTCCCCGCCCACCCGCGCCGCGGCCTTGATGTAGTCCACCAGCATGAAGTTGGGCAGGTACAGGCGCGGGAGCACCACCTGCTCGCCGTGGAACGTCACCGGGTTCCCCGCCGTGTCGAACACCCGCAGCGAGGGGAACTCCGTGTAGTTGCCCTCCCGGTTGCGGTCCACCAGCGCCATCATGTTGCCGTTGCGCCGGTTGACGTACACGAGCTCCCCTTTCCACCACCGTCCCACCTGCTTCTCCACCCCCACCACCAGCTGGTCCACGTACGGCTGGCGATAGTCCACCACGGGCCCCGTCTCGTTGAGCCGCACCTCCTCGCGCAGCTGCAGCCGGCCGGACAGCGCCAGGGCGTCCCGCTCCGCCGGGCCAAACGTGCGCGACGGCGCGTCCGGCTGCCCGAAGTAGTACCAGAGCTGCTCGTTCTGAAAGACGTTGCCCCCCTCCGCACGGTCGAAGAACTGCGCGAACAAGCCCTGGTGGTAGCGGCCCCAGTGCGCCTTGGCCACCAGGTCGTTGCGCCCCGTCACGTCCAGCGTCACCCCCAGCCGCGGGTCCCACGCCTGGTCGCGCACGGCGCGAAAGCGGGGGCCCACGTCCCCCGCCGGGGTCAGGTACCCGCTCCACCACCCGAAGCGCACGCCGGGGCTGATGCTGAGCCGCGGGCCCAGGTCGATGTGGTCCTGCAGGTACGCCGCGCCGTTGCGCACGTCCGACCGCAGCCGCACCTCGCCCCCGAGCGTCAGGGGAACGAAGCCGGTGCGCACCCACGTGTTCGTGGACCGTGGATCGAAGGCGTCGTACGAACGCCCGAAGCTGGGGCGCCACGTCATCCCCCCGTTGCGCAGCCGCTCGTAGATCCATCCGCCCCCGGAGAGCTCGCCCCCCGCCTTGAGCCGGTGCCGCGCCCCCCAGGTCCGCGTCTCCCACGCCACGGACGCGCCCGCCGTCAGCGACGAGGGCGCCAGCCGCTGGCGGAACTCCGGCGCGTTGTACGACGGCCGCACGCCCACGCCGAAGAGGACCACGCCGGGGACCGCCGGGTCCCCGAACGGGTCGCGGCGCTCGTCGCGGGTAAAGCCGGCCACGCTCGCCTCCAGCACCGCCGTCCGCCCCAGCACGCGGCTGTACTGCCCCGTGGCGAAGAAGGTGGGCGCGGCCGCCTGGACGTACGCACCGTCCTCGTAGCCCGTGGCGCCGAAGCGGTCCACCCGCGCATCCGTGTAGCCGCCGGAGAGCGTCACCCGGTCCGCCCCCGTGGGGTGCCACGACAGCTTGCCGAACGCCCGCCGCTCCTCCGCCTGCACCGGGTCCGGCCCAAAGAACCCGTCGCGGGTGCGCAGGTGGTTCACCACCTGGTCCGTCCGCCGCACCAGCTGCCCCGCCAGGTAGTAGAACAGGCGGTCGCGCACCAGCGGCCCCCGCACCTCCGCCTGCAGGTCGTAGCGCGAGTCCGTCTCCGTGGCCACGTCGTACGCCTCCAGGTTGCTGGCGGAGAGCGCGGCCGCGTCCACCAGGGTGCGGACCGCCCCCTGGCGGGTGTTGGAGCCGCTCTTGGTCACCAGGTTCACCAGCCCGCCCTGGAAGTTGCCGAACTCCGCCGCCGCCCCCAGCCCGCGCACCTCCACCGCCTCCAGCCAGTCCAGGCTCAGCGACACCAGGTCGCCGCCCACGCCGGGATGGTTGGCCGCCAGCCCGTCCACCTGGTAGTTGTTGGCCTGCTCCGTGGCCCCGCCCCACACCTGCGCCCCCCGCGCGCCGGGGGTGAGCGCCACCACCTCGTCCACGTCGGGGCGCAGGGGGAGCAGCCGGATGGCGGCCTCGTCCACCTCCGTGGCGAACTCCGTGTCCTCCCGGCGGATGACGACCGAGTTGCGCGACGTCACCGTGAC
>DATING010000755.1:0-2489 GCA_035474555.1 Longimicrobium sp.
AGCCGGACCTGAACTGGGACAACCCCGTGGTCAAGGAGACCATGTTCCAGGTGATGGAATACTGGCTGGAGCGCGGGCTGGACGGGTTCCGCGCCGACGCCGTGCCCTACCTGATCGAGCGTGAAGGCACCATCTGCGAGAACCTGCCGGAGACGCACGACATCCTCAAGGAGTTCCGCGTCCGGCTGGAGTCCAGGTACCCGGGCCGCGTCCTTCTCGCGGAAGCCAACCAGTGGCCCGAGGACGTGCGGCCGTACTTCGGGCCCAACGGCGAAGAGTTCCAGATGGCGTTCCACTTTCCGCTCATGCCGCGGATCTTCATGGCGGTGCGGCAGGGGATCCGGAAGCCCATCGTAGAGATCATCGAGCGCACGCCGGCCATCCCGGACGACTGCCAGTGGTGCATGTTCCTGCGCAACCACGACGAGCTCACCCTGGAGATGGTGACCGACGAGGAGCGCGACTACATGTACCGCGAGTACGCGGCGGACCCACGGATGCGCATCAACCTGGGCATCCGCCGCCGGCTGGCGCCCTTGATGGACAACGACCGGCGCAAGATCGAGCTGCTGAACTCCATCCTGTTCACCATGCCGGGGTCGCCCATCATCTACTACGGCGACGAGATCGGGATGGGCGACAACGTGTGGCTGGGCGACCGCGACGGCGTGCGCACCCCCATGCAGTGGTCGCCGGACCGCAACGCGGGCTTCAGCCGCGCGCAGCCGGAGCGGCTGTACCTGCCCGCCATCAGCGACGCCGTCTACGGATTCCAGTCCGTGAACGTAGAGGCGCAGGAGCACTCGCCGTTCTCCCTCCTCAACTGGACCAAGCGGCTCATCCGCGTGCGCAAGCAGCACCGGGCGTTCGGCCGCGGCAGCATCAAGTTCCTGGAGCCGGAGAACCCGCACGTCCTGGCCTACCTGCGCGAGTACCAGGGCGACGTGATCCTCGTCGTCAACAACCTGTCCGCGTCCGCGCAGGCCGTGCAGCTGGACCTCGCCTCGTACGCGGGCTACACGCCCGTGGAGCTGCTGGGCGAGACGGCGTTCCTCCCGGTGGACGAGACGCCGTACGCCATCACGCTCAGTCCGTACGGCTTCTTCTGGTTCGCCCTGCGGCAGGTGCGCGCGGCGGGCGAGGAGGAGTTCTGGACCATGCCGGACGAATGGGCCGCGCAGGAGGCCGAGCTGGTGGCCGATCCGCAGGCCGTGGCGGAGGTGTTCAGCGCCCTGCCGCGCGAGTGGCTGCTGCGCCAGCGCTGGTTCCGCGACAAGGCCCGCGAGCTGAGCGAGATCTGCCTGCACGACCACGGCGTGCTGCAGGGGGAGCGCGCGCCCAACGTCGTCCTGGCGCTGCTGGACGTGCGCTTCGTGGAGGGCGGCAAGGACCTGTACCTGCTTCCGGCCACCTTCCACCCCGTCGCGGCGCAGGGCGAAGGACCCGAGCCCATCGTCACGCACGCCACGCTGCGGGGCGAGGCGCGCGTCTACGAGGCGCTGGCCGACCGGCGCGTGGCGGGCGCGCTGCTGGAGACCATCCTGGCCGAGTCGCGCATCCTGGGCCGCACGGGCGCCTTCGCGGGGCACGTGACGGGGGCGGTGGATACGGCGGATGCGCCCCGCGGGCCCGTGCGGATGATGGGGGTGGAGCAGAGCAACACCTCCATCATCTTCGACGACCGGCTGGTGATGAAGGTCTTCCGCAAGCTGGAGGGCGGCATCAACCCCGACCTGGAGGTCACGCGCTTCCTCGTCGAACGCGCGGGCTTCCGCTCCGTCCCCGCGCTGGCGGGGTGGCTGGACTACACGCCGGCGGACGGCGAAGCGCACGCGGTAGCCGGCGTGTTCGAGTTCGTCCCCAACGGCGGCGACGCGTGGAGCGTGGCCCTCAAGGCGCTCGATCGATACCTCAGCGCCGCCAGCCGCAGCGCGGCGGACCCGGAAACGCCGTCGGGGCGCGAGGCCGTGCGGCGCATGGCCGGCGAGTTCTTCCCCGCCATCGCGCGGCTGGGGGAGACGACGGCGCGCATGCACCTGGCGCTGGCCTCGACGGATGACGACGCGGCGTTCGCGCCGGAGCCCATCGGCGAGGACGACCTGCAGCGGGCCATCGAGGGCTTCCGCAAGCAGGTGGACACGGTGCTCACGGATCTGGGGCGGCAGCTGGAAGCCATCCCCGGCTCGTTCCCCGCATCCCTGCAGGACGGGCTGCGCGAGGTGGTGCGCGCCGCGCCGGACCTGCGACACATGGCCGAGGACCTGCGCGCCCTGCGCGACGAGACGGTCAAGGTACGCATCCACGGCGACTACCACCTGGGCCAGGTGCTGCGCGGCAGCCAGAACGCGCCGGGCGGCAGCGAGTGGTACGTGCTGGACTTCGAGGGCGAGCCGGCCAAGCCGCTGGCGGAACGCCGCGGCAAGCAGACGGTGCTGCGCGACGTGGCGGGGATGCTGCGCTCGTTCAACTACGCCGTGCGCGTGGCCATG
>DATING010000756.1:0-3488 GCA_035474555.1 Longimicrobium sp.
CCCTCCCCGCTCGTTCCTCGCGGAGAGGGGGAGAACTGCGGCGACTCGCCGGCGCGGGTGCACGAGCACGATGGCTCGATGCTCGTGTACCCCACCGCACTCGGCCGTTCCGGACCTGTCGGCGAAGGCCGACATCGCGGGTTCATTGCCGCGATTTCAATCGCCGGGTCGCGATGCCGGTCAGGGTGCAGTATCCCTCACCCCACCGGCTCGCCGTCACTCCACGGCCTCCAGCTGCGCCCCGGGGCCGCCGACCTCGCAGGTCCAGCCCTCCGCCTGCACGCCGGCGGCGGTGAAGGCGGCGACCATGGCGGCGCACACGGCCTCCGCCGTGGCGTCGCCGTCGCACCAGGCAAAGACGCTGGGGCCGCCGCCGCTGATGGAGCAGCCGAGCGCACCGGCCTCCATCGCGGCGCGCTTCACCTCCGCGAAGCCGGGGATCAGCCGCGCGCGGTGCGGCTCCACGATCACGTCCGTCATCGACCGCGCGATCAGGGCCAGGTCGCCGCTGAAGCACCCCGCGATCACGCCGGCCAGGTTCGCCGTCTGCGTGATCAGGTCGTGCAGGGGCACCGTCTTCGGCAGCACGGCGCGGGCCTCGCGCGTGTCCAGGCGCTGGCGGGGGATCACCATCGCGCAGCGCAGCGTGGGCGGGGCGGGGAGGCGCACCAGGTCCGGCGGCTCGGCGCTGCGGACGAGGATCAATCCGCCGAACAGCGACGGCGCCACGTTGTCGCCGTGCATGGCCCCGCTGGCGATGTGCTCGCCCACCAGCGCGTACGGAAAGAGCGCCTCCAGCTCCAGGGGATCCGGGAGCAGCGCGTTGGCCGCCACGACGGCCGCCACGGCGCTCGCGGCCGATCCGCCCATCCCGGAGCCCAGCGGGATTCCCTTGTGGATGGCCACCTCCACGCCCATCTCCGGCGCGTGGTCCGCCAGCAGCCGCAGGATGGCGCCGCCGGCCGTGTTGGCCGCGGGATCGGTCGGGAGCGGGCCTGCCCGGCCCGTCACGGCACCCATCACCACCCCCGGCTCCGTGCGGCGGGTGACGGTCACGCGGTCGCCGGCGGGCCCCACGGGGTGGCCCAGGAGGTCGAAGCCGACGGCCAGGTTGCTGGTGCTGGCGGGGGCAAAGGCCGTGGCCCTGCGTGGACGCGACGTCAAAAGCTGGCTCCCAGGTACGAGGCAAGGCGAAGCAGGTCCGCGAACACGCCCGCGGCGGTGACCTCCGGCCCGGCGCCCGGCCCCTGCACGATGAGCGGATTGGGCGTGTAGCGGCGGGTGGAGAACTGCACGATGTTGTCCGTCAGGTGCAGCCGCGCGAACGGGTGCTGCGCGGGGTACGGGCGCAGCCGCACGCTGGCCGTGCCGTCGCGCTCCACCCGCCCCACGAAGCGCAGCCGCTCGCCGCGCGCGTGCGCATCCTGCCACCACCCCATCAGCGTGGCGTCGTGGTCCGACAGGCGGCGCAGGAAGTCGTCCACGCTCCCCTCGCGCAGCTCCTCGGGCACCAGGCCTTCCAGGTCCACGTCGGACATCTCCAGCCGCAGCCCCATCTCGCGCCCCAGGATGACGACTTTGCGGGCCACGTCGGCGCCGGAAAGGTCGTCGCGGGGGTCGGGCTCCGTAAAGCCCTGCTGCCGCGCCTCGCCCACCAGCTCGCTGAACGGCCGCACGCCGTCGAACGCGTTGAACAGGTACGACAGGGTGCCGCTGAGCACGCCCTCGATGCGCACGACCTCGTCGCCCGTGGTGATGAGGTCGCGCAGGGTCTGGATGATGGGGAGCCCCGCGCCCACCGTGGTCTCGTACAGGTAGTGCGCGCCGGGGCCGCGGCCGGCCGCGCGCAGCTCGTCGTAGTAGGCCAGGTCCAGCGTGTTGGCGCGCTTGTTGGGGGTGATGACGTGAATGCCGCGCCGCAGCCAGTCGCCGTAGCGCCGCGCCACGGCCTCGTCCGCCGTGCAGTCGATGATGACGGTGTGCGGCAGGAAGTCCGTCTGCAGGTGGTCCACGAAGGCGTCCAGGCCGAACGGATCGCCCGCCGCCAGCTCCTGCCGCCAGTTCTCCAAGGGAAGCCGGCGCTCGTCCAGGGCCATCCGCTTGCGCGTGGCGATGGCGCGGACGCGGATGTCCACGTTCTGCTCCGCGCGGATTTGCGGCGCGCGGGCGGCGAGCTGGTCCAGCAGCGCCGCGCCCACGACGCCCGCGCCGATGATGCCCACGGACAGCGTCTGCCGCGACAGGTAGAGCCCCGCGTGCACGGCGCGAAGGGCGCGCTCCGCCTGGCCGCCATCCACCACGACGGAGATGTTGCGCTCCGACGAGCCCTGGGCGATCGCGCGGATGTTGATCCCCGCCTTGCCCAGGGCGCCGAACACGCGCGCGGCCACGCCGGGGTGCCCGGCCATCCCGTCGCCCACGACGGCCAGCAGGCAGCAGTCGGGCGCCACCTCCAGCGTCTGGATCTGCCCGTGGTGCAGCTCGGAGAAGAACGCCGCCTGCAGGGCCGCGCGCGCCGTCTCCGCGGACGTCGCGGGGACGGCGCAGCAGACGGAGTGCTGCGAGCTTCCCTGCGAGACCATCAGCGCCGTCACCCCCGCCTCGCGCAGGGCGCCGAACAGGCGCACGGAGAAGCCGGGGAGGTCCGCCATCCCCGTGCCCTCCACGTTCAGCAGGGCCACGCCCTCCACCGTGGAGATGCCCTTGATCATCCGCACCGACGCGCCCGTGGGGTCGATGCGGGTGCCGGGGGCGCCGGGGTTGAAGGTGTTGCGGATGTAGATGGGGATCTGCTGCTGCACCGCCGGCCCCATGGTGGCCGGGTGCACCACGCGCGCCCCGAAGTGGGCCAGCTCCATGGCCTCGCGGTACGACAGGCTTTCCAGGACCACGGCCTCGGGCACCAGGCGCGGGTTGGCGCTCATCACGCCGTCCACGTCCGTCCAGATGTGGATCTCGTCCGCGCGCAGCAGCGCGCCGAAGATGCTAGCGGAGAAGTCGCTGCCGTTGCGCCCCAGCGTGGTCGGGACGCCGGCGGCCGTGGCGGCCACGAAGCCCGTGATCACCAGCGTCTCCGGCAGCCCGCCCCGCGCGGCGATCCACGCGTCCAGGCGCTGCTGCGAGGTGGCCCAGTCCACCCGCGCCGTCCCCTCGCCCGGCTCGGCCACGAGTACCTGGCGCGCGTCCAGCAGGTCGGCGTCGGAGCCCAGCTCGGCCAGGTGCGCGGCGAGCACGCGGGCGGACCACACCTCGCCCAGGCCGGCCACCATGTCCGCCGCGCCGCGGGGGGCGTGGCGCACGATCCAGGCGGCGCGCAGCACGTCGTCCACGTCGGCCAGGTCGCGCTCCAGGGCCGCGCGCACCTCCTCGCCGGCGGCGCCGGGCAGGAGCTCGCACGCCGTGCGCCGGTGCTGCTCGCGCAGGGCGGCGAGCTCGTCGCGGTAGGCGGGGTCGCGCTGCCCGGCCATCTGCACGGCGCGGACGAGGGC
>DATING010000757.1:0-5158 GCA_035474555.1 Longimicrobium sp.
AGATACCGCGATCCGTTGTCCATGCTCGAAACGGATCGGCCCCGCCCCGGCAGCGTGCCGGAGCGGGGCCGATCGCCCGGTGAGGCGTAGTTCGCCCGCGCGCTAGCGAACGCCGGCGAGCTCGTCGCGCTCCTTCCTGGCCGCCTCCACCACGCGCGGCACCTCGTGCGCGGGCACCTCCTCGTACGCGTGGAAGGTGCGCGTGTGCGAGGCGCGGCCCTGGCTCAGCGAGCGGAGCGCCGTGCTGTACTTGTACAGCTCCGCCTGGGGCACCAGCGCGCGCACGCACTGGTTGCGCCCCGCCGGCTCGATGCCCAGGATCTGCCCGCGGCGCTGGTTCAGGTCGCCGATCACGTCGCCCAGGAACTCGTCCGGCGTGAACACGTCCACCTGCATCACCGGCTCCAGGATCACCGGCTGCGCCTTTTCGGCCGCCTGGTGAAAGGCCAGCGAGCCGGCCATCTTGAACGCCTGCTCGCTGCTGTCCACCGTGTGGTAGCTGCCGAAGTACACCTCCGCCTCGAAGTCCACCACCGGGTAGCCGGCCAGGATCCCCCGCGCGGCCGCCTCCTGCACCCCCTTGTCCACCGCCGGGATGAACTTGCCCGGGATCACGCCGCCCACCACCGCGTCCGTGAACCGGTAGCCGGAGCCGCGCGCCAGCGGCTTGATGCGCACGTGCGCGTCGCCGAACTGGCCACGCCCGCCCGTCTGCTTCTTGTGGCGGCCCTGCGCCTCGGCCACGGCGCGGAACGTCTCGCGGTAGGGAATGCGCGGCGCCTTGACCACCACCTCCACCCCGTTCTTGCGCTTGAGCCGCTCCAGCTGCACCTCCAGGTGCAGCTCGCCCAGGCCGCGCGCGATGGTCTGCCCCAGCTCCGGCAGGTACTCGGCGCTGAAGCAGGGATCTTCCTCGTGCAGCTTGTGCAGGCCGATGGCGAGCTTGTCCTCTTCCCCGCGCGTCGCGGGCTCCACGGCCACGGCGATGTCGGGCGCGGGGAACTGCACGCCCTGCAGCACCAGCGGATGGCCGGGCGCGCTGAGCGAGTCGTTGGTGTGCGTGTCCTTGAGCTTGGCCACCACCCCGATGTCGCCCGCGCGCAGCTGGTCCGTCTCCATCCGCTCGCGCCCCTGCGGCACGGACAGGTGCGACAGCTTCTCCGCCTTTTCGCGCGTGGCGTTGAACACCTCGCCGCCGTTGCTCACGCTGCCGCCAAAGATGCGAAAGAACGACAGCTCGCCCACGTGCGGCTCGCTGGTGGTCTTGAACACCAGGGCGGCGAACGGGTCGCTGTTCAGGCTGCGCAGCTCCACCACCGTGTCGCCGCGGCCCTGCGCCAGCTCCGCCGGCCGCTCCTGCGGCGAGGGCATGAGCTCCACCAGCTTGCTCAGCAGGGCCCGCGCGCCCCAGGTGCGCGTGGGGGCGCCGCAGAACACCGGGTACAGGTCGCCGCGCAGCATGGCCTGCTTGAGCGCGTGCACCGCCTCGTCGCGGGTGATGGTGTCGCCTTCCAGGTAGTGCTCCAGCAGCGTGTCGTCCGTGCTGGCGATGGTCTCGATGAGGTCGTCGTAGTAGCGGTCGACGATGGGCTGCAGGTCGGCGGGGACGTCTTCTTCGTCGTACGAGCCCGTCTGCGTGTTCTCGTGGTAGAAGTGGGCCTTGTCGCTGAACAGGTTCACGATCCCCCGGAAGTCGTCCCCCGCGCCGATGGGCACCTCCACGGGGATGGCCTTGGGCGTCAGGTGCTCGCGGACGTCCTGGTATACGCGGTCGAAGTCCGCGTTCTGCCGGTCCATCATGGACACGAAGAGGATGGCGGGAAGCCGCCGCTCCTGCACCAGGTCCCACACCCGCTCCGTCCCCACCTCCACCCCGTTCACGGCGCTCAGGCACACGATGGCGCCGTCGCCCACGCGCACGCCTGCGCGCGTCTCGCCGAGGAAGTCCAGGTAGCCGGGGGTGTCGATGAAGTTGATCTTGCTGTCCATCCACGCCGCGTGCGCCACCGCCACGTTCATGCTGATGCCGTGGCTCGTTTCCTCGGGCGTGAACATGGTGAGGGCGGTTCCGTCATCCACCACTCCCTGCCGCTTGGACGTGCCGGTGGTGTAGCAGCACGCGTCGATCAGGGTGGTCTTTCCCGATCCGCCGTGTCCAACCACGACAACGTTGCGGATGCGGTCCGTTGTGAATGAGGGGGCAGACGCCATACGCACCTCCTGGCAAAGGGGAGGGGTGGAGTGGGGCCGCCCGTTCGGAAGACGCGGGCGGCTATGTCACAGATGCGTAGCCGCTCCGTGACCGTCAAGGATTTCCTCCCCCGCGGACGAGCGTCGCGGAGTGCGCCCCACGCGTGGACCCGTGCGTGTGGGAGAAAATCCCTGTAGTTCCCTGGCGTTTTACCGGCGGATGAACTGGATGCAAATCCCGTACAGCGGCGGGAACTGCGGATGCCGGGCGGGGCGTTCGTGGTGTCGGCGCAGGCCGACAGCGTGAAGTCGTAGCCGCGAATTCATTCGCTCCCGCCCGTTCGGAACCACGCCCGTCCCCACCGCCAGACAGAACGCCCGCGACGGGGATCGTCGCGGGCGCGGAGGCCTTCACGGAGCAGCGGATGGGTCACGGGCCCGCGGGCGGCGCCGAGCCGGGCTGGTACACGTACTCCACCCGGCGGACGGGGGGGCAGGTGGAGCACGCGGTCCCGAACGGCCCCATCTTCACCAGCGTGGCCGCGCGCAGGGTAAAGGTGTCGGGGCGGATGGGCTCGCCGGTGCGGCTCTCGTACTCCACGATCACGCGGTCGCGCCGGCGCAGCACCCGGCCCGTGTAGGCGTAGCCGCTCGTCACCACCGGCAGCGGCGCGCCCGACGGGTCGATGGACTCCACCGACGCCTGCAGCCGCCGCCGCGCCGTGGTGGCCGACAGGAACGACACGCTGTCGAAGTCCATGGTGTACAGCTGCCGCACGCCCAGCGGCGTCCGCTCGTCGGCGATGATTCGCGTGGGCGCGCCGTCCACCAGGGACAGCACGTACGTGGACGCCAGCGGCTCCAGGGGCTCGGTGCTCCCTTCGCAGGCGGCGAGGGCCGGCACCAGGCCGGCCAGGACCAAAACGCGCAGGAACCGGGTGGATCGCACGGGTGCCTCCGGGGGTTCGAGGCCCATCTCCCTACCGCCACGCAGGGGAGGCATTCGCCGTGCCGCGCGGCGGGCCGCGGGAGCGATGCATCGTCCGTCCGCCCGCAACCGGAGCGCGGGCAAGGACTTGCGCAAAATGGCGGTCGGAGACGCGGAAACGGGCGCGCGCGGCGGACGCCGTGCGCATGGCAGAATCAAACGCGCGGGCCGGCGGAATCTTGACGTTCCGCCGGCCCGCTCGCCGTCCGCCCCGCCCCGCCCCGCCGAAGGTCAGCCCGGCTGCGGAATGGTCACGCCCTCGGCGCTCTCCGCGATCAGGTGGTCCACCACGGCCTTGAGGTCGCCCGTCTGCTCGAAGACCTTGATCTGCCGGTCGGCGCTGCTCCCCTCGTCCATGATGCGGAACGCGTACTCCACCTCCTTGCGCGTCCCCAGGTCGTCCACCACGTCGTCCACGAACCACTCCAGCATCTCGCGGATGAGCGTGCGGGCCGGGCACTCCTCCTGCTTGCCGAAATCGATGAGGTTGCCGTCCAGGCCGTAGCGCACGGCGCGCCACTTGTTCTCCTCGATCAGGTCGGCGCCGTACACGCGGAACGTCATGTTGTCGCGGCGCAGCTTCCACAGCTTGCGGATGATGGCCTGCAGCAGCGCCGCGATGCACACCGCCTCCTCCACCCGCGTGCACACGTCCAGAAAGCGGAACTCCAGCGTGGGATACGCGTGGTGCGGCCGCAGGTCCCAGTACAGCTTGCTGCCGTCGGGAATGCAGCGCGTCTTGACCAGCGTCTCCATCAGCTCGTCGAAGTCGCCCCAGCTGCGCATGATGCGCGGCACGCCCGTGCGGGGAAAGTTGCGAAAGATGACGCTGCGGTAGCTCTTGAGCCCCGTGTGGCGGCCCATCCAGAACGGCGAGCTGCTGCTCAGGCACAGCAGGTGGGGGATGAAGTAGCGCGACACGTTCATCGCGTCGATGAGGAAGTTGGGGTCCTCGATCCCCACGTGCACGTGCGTCCCGAAGATCAGCAGCTGCTGGGCGAGGTCCTGCATGTCCTGCTTGACCCCGATGTACCGCTCCAGCGGCGTGATCTCCTGCGTCATCCAGCTGCTGAACGGGTGCGTGCCCGCCGCCACCACCTTGAGGTTCTTGCGGGCGGCCAGCCCCATCACCATTCCGCGCAGCCGCTGCAGCTCCACGCGCGCCTCCTGCGGCGTGCGGCAGATGGTGGTGCCCACCTCCACGATGGACTGGTGCAGCTCCGGCTTGATCTCGCCCAGGATCATGTGGTCGTCTTCCAGGAGCTCCGTGATGTAGCTGCGGAGCTCCCGGGTTTCCGGGTCGATGATCTGGTACTCTTCTTCAATGCCCAGGGTGAGCGACGGCTCCTTCATGCGGCGTCCCGGTGGAGTGCGGGTAGGCGGACTGGATCTGGAATTACGGCCGTTTTTCCAAGCAATTTCCTGCACGGATCGCGCCGTGCGGGCACCATCTTTCCGTGCGCATCAGCGGCCAGCCTCCAGCGCAATACCGCCGATCACCACGGTTTCGTCCACCCGCGCCAGGTGCGTGATGGAGTGCGCCACCCACCCCGGCTGCTCCGCGGGCTGCCCATAGCCCAGCCAGTACACCAGCAGGTCGTGGCCGTAGTAGGCGAGCGCCAGGGGCAGCAGCACCGGGTCCGCCAGCATGTCCCGGGGCGCGGGCCAGCCCCGCTCGCGCTGGGCCCGCTCGAACGGCTCGTCCGGGTCGGGAAATGCGCGGGCGTCCGACACGTAGTCCGGGTGCTCGCGCTCCATCATCTCCAGCAGGAACGCCACGGGCAGCTCCACGGCGTACTCCGCCCGCGCGAGTCCCGCCGCGTGGCGAAAGTCCCCGAACCCCTGCCCCGTGACCGACAGCTGCGCGGCGCGGTACGGCGCGCCCCCCACCGTGGCGCACGGCCGCTCCGGCAGCCAGCCGAACCGCGCACGGACGGCCGGCAGGTCGTACACCCGGCTAGCGCTCCTCCACCAGGAACG